>JAGBWX010000123.1 GCA_017629575.1 Spirochaetales bacterium
GTCTGATAAATAAGCTTTATTTTCCGATTCCGAATCTAGGTGCTGAGATCATTGCGCCAACAGGCTTTCTATTTCGGTCTAGAATTCCAAGACCGATTGCAAAAGTAGGAAGGCCCTGGGAATAGACATCAGTTCCATCAATTGGATCTAGAACAAATGTATACTCTGCGTTTTCCTTTTTCTCCGTAGTCTCTTCTTCGCTGATTATTCCGCATTCAGGAAATAGCTCCTGTATGATAGATAGAATTCTATGGCTAATCTCGATATCTACCTCAGTAAGAACAGAGCCATCCTCCTTGTAGCTGCGATGGACTTTGCTTTGCATTTCTTTTGCATAGTCTCCTGCTGCCTTGATTGCTTCTTCTAGGATATCGAGCTTCCTTTTATCCAATTCCTGCATTGAGTTTTTCCTTTATTTTGTCTATATTCCTCTCTGATGAGGAATACTGTTACAGAGTATATCATTAAGAGCCAGGCATACAAGGCATACCTTAAAAGCCCGGATTCATTATTAAAGGCAGACGGCCTTGATTATTACCCTTTATCTAGAGCAATAAAGCTCTTTGCTGATAAAAGGGCTGGTCGTCTATTTGCCATTACTCCTACAGAAGAACTTGCAAAGGCATTATATGAGGACTTAGAGGATATAACAGACACAAAAGTTGTCTATCTTCCTTCGGATGGAAAGCTTCTCTATTCAAAGTACAGTTCATCAAAGAGCGAGTATGAGAGAAAGAAAGCTATTGAGGATGTTATAGAGATGAAGAGGGGAATTGTTGTTACCTCTCTCAGATCTTTTGCATCTCCATTCCCATCTGAGAGCGCTCTCAATAGCTTATCTTTGACAATTAGGCCTGGAGATCCATTTAACAATATAGAACTATCTGAAAAGCTTGCAGCCGCAGGATATTTCAGAGCAGCAAATTGCTATGAGATAGGAACCTTCTCTCTCCGTGGTGAGGTTATGGATATCTATCCATTCTCAGCAGATAGACCAATAAGAATCTATGGCGAATGGGATGAGATTGAGAAAATTGCAGAATATGACCTCAATACGCAAAAAACAATTAAGACTCTTGCAAAGGCATCAATTCCACTGCTGAATTCAGATGCAGAAGAAAGCTATGAGCTTACAACTATCGATAGCTATCTGAGAAGCAATGACTATTTTATCCTATCTGGCATGGAACGCCTCGATACAAGCTGGAGCAGCTTGAAGAACGAGGCAAAGTCCAGATTCAACGAAGCTTACAAGGAGGATGAGTTTGCACCTCTTCCAGATAAGCTTCTCTTCAGATGGTCAGACTTTCTATCTACTCTGAAGCGGGGCCTCTTCCTTTATGACATTGCTGAGAGCAACTATCATCATTTCAAGGTAACTTCATCCAGGTCCTATTTCGGAAATGTTACATATTTCAAGGACGACCTTGCTGCACTTATCAAAAATGGCTGGAAGGTATTTGTTGTGGCTCCATCAGATGTCCAGAAGGAGAGACTAGAGAACGTTCTCAGAGACTATCCTGTAAACATTATAGTCAGCCACATTTCAACAGGTTTCCAGCTTGAGGATATATCAACTTTGGTTATTCTGGACCAGGAAATCTTTGGAAGAAGAAAGCAGAGATCCAAGGCTGTTGTAGAGACCGTATCTTCATCTCCTCTAGATTCCTTCGTAGAGCTTAAGGAAGGGGACTACATCGTTCATGTTAACTACGGCGTAGGCCAGTTTGTTAAGATCGATAGAGTAAAGACATCGAGAACAGAACGAGACTACATCAAGATTCGTTATGCTAACGATGAGTTCTTATATGTTCCAATTGAACAGGCAAATCTTGTTCAAAAATATATTGGACACGATGGTAGAGCTCCAAAGCTTGACGGTGTTGGCTCCTCTTCATGGACAAAGAAGAAGGAAAAGGCAATCAAGAATGCTCAGGAGCTTGCAGGGGAGCTTGTTAAGCTATATGCTCAGCGTCAAACATCCTTTGGTTATCCATTTGAGAAGGATAATGACTGGCAAATTCAGTTTGAGGCGTCTTTCCCATTTACAGAGACACCAGATCAGCTTAAATGCATTGAAGATATCAAGAGGGACATGGAATCTGACAAGGTAATGGACCGCCTTGTATGTGGTGATGTAGGCTACGGTAAGACAGAGATTGCATTCAGAGCTGCGTTTAAAGCTGTTATGTCAGGTAGACAGGTTGCATTCTTAGCGCCAACTGTAATTCTTGCAGAGCAGCACTATTCCAACTTTAAGGAACGTCTTGGGGACTTCCCTGTTAAGGGTGGAATCATAACTAGATTCGTAACAGGTAAAGATCAAAGGGAAACTCTTAAGAATGTTGAAGAGGGCAAGATCGATGTACTCTTTGGCACTCATAAGATTCTTCAGAAGAAGATAAACTTCAAAAAGCTTGGACTGTTGATCATTGACGAGGAACAGAGGTTTGGCGTAAAGGATAAAGAAAGAATTAAGCAGCTCAAGACAAACATCGACTGTCTTACTCTTTCTGCAACACCTATTCCAAGAACTCTTTATATGTCTCTTCTCAAAGTAAGAGATATGTCACTTCTAACAACAGCTCCTAGAGTTAGACAGCCTATTGATACATTTATTGAAGAATTCAACCTTTCAAAGGCTGTAGATGCTATCAAGAATGAACTCAAGAGAGGTGGTCAGGTATTCTATCTTCATAATAGAATCGAGGATCTTGAGGATGTTGCATTGATGCTCAGACGTGAAATACCGTCAGCAATTATTGAATATGCACATGGTCAGATGGAAGCTGAGGAACTTGAAGATAAGATGCACCGCTTCATCTATGAAGGGGTTCAAGTTCTTGTATCAACAACAATTATTGAAAATGGTATTGATATTCCAAATGTAAATACAATCATCATCGATAGAGCAGAGAGATTGGGACTGTCACAGCTCTATCAGCTGAGGGGAAGGGTAGGCAGATCCGATAGAAAAGCATATTGCTATCTTTTCTATCCAGATAGGTCAAACCTCAATGATGATGCTATCAAGAGACTTAGGGTTCTTTCTGAGAACACAGGACTTGGAGCTGGCTTCAAGGTTGCAATGAAGGATATGGAAATTAGAGGCGCAGGAAATATTCTTGGTCGAGAACAGTCTGGACATTTGGAGGCTGTTGGTCTTGATATGTATATGCGTCTTTTGGAAGAAGAGATTGAAAGGCTAACCAACTCTGATCCAGATAAAGAGAGAGAGGTTCTTCTCGAACTTGACTATACAGGTTTCATTCCAGATTCTTATATCCATGATCCAACTGCTAAGTTTGAGATGTATAAAAAGATTGCATCTGTATCTACAGAAGGTCAGCTTGAAGGCCTCAGAAGTGAGCTTGAGAATAGATTCGGCAATCCACCAGAGGAGGTCGATAACCTTCTTTGCATTGCAGAAATCAAGATTATCTGTAGAAGACTTTCTATATATCATCTTTCAGAATCTAGAGGAATTGTACAGATTGAGTTCTCAAAGGTTTCAGTTCTCAATCCAGATAAAGTGATTTCCCTCTTGAGGCTTTCTGATGGAAGAGTAACAATGGATAGTAAGCGCATGAACTATATGAAGATGCAGACAGGTGCTGTATCACTCAAGGATAAGGCTCTCTTCATCCTTGAACAGCTAAGGAGACTTGAGTAATGGAAGACAAAGAGCTATTTGAAAAGCTAGGGAAGATTGAGGTAAGAACAGGCAAGGAAAGACAGATCAAAAGCTATGTTCTCAGAAATAACGTCCTTGATGAAAAGGATCAGGAGATTGTAAGAAAGTATTTCCCTAAGTATGGTCTCTTCTATGAAGAGAAGCCTCTGAATTTCAAAGAAGTATTCAATAATAATAAACCAAACATTATTGAGATTGGCTTTGGCATGGGTGACACTACAGCCAAGATGGCTATGTTTAAAAATGATAGTAATTATCTTGGCCTTGAAGTATATCTCAAAGGTTTTGTTAAGCTTCTTTCAACTCTTGGCGAATATTCAATCGATAATGTTAGAATCATGAGATTCAATGCTGTAGATGTCCTTACTGGCATGATTGAAGATGGTTCTGTTGATGGTTTCCATATCTTTTTCCCAGATCCATGGCCAAAGAAGAAGCACCACAAGAGAAGAATCATGAATCAGGAGTTTTTGCATCTTCTTGCAACCAAGCTTAAGAAGGGTGGTTACATTTACATGGTTACTGACTGGGAAGAATATGCAGAGGAAGTTGTAGCACTTGAACCAAATGAACCACTTCTTACAAATCCATTCGGCGGCTATGCTCCTCCTGTTGCATGGCGTCCAATGACAAAGTTCGAAAGAAAGGGAATGGAGAAAGAATATACAATCAACGAGATTTGGTTCGAAAGAGTCTAATTCTTTATAATACAATTAAATATACGATAGAATCCCTAAAGTCAAAAACACTTTAGGGATTATTTATCAACATGTAAAGTAAATATTTTATTATCAAACAATAAAAAAAGAGACCCTTTTCGAGTCCCTCTTGCGCTATAAGGCAGGTATCTCGTCGGCCCATCATTTGAGCGGGGTCGCGTTAATGCCAAACAGCATCATGGAAATGAAACCA
>JAGBWX010000124.1 GCA_017629575.1 Spirochaetales bacterium
GATCTCAGACGCTGCTATGAGCTTTATAGAGAGGCTTTCTCTCATATTGAGGAAGCTAAGAGAATTATCATTCTTACCCCACTCCACTCAGAAAAGCTTCTAAAAGATGAGGGCAAGTTCCTGTTCGAGGGCGATGAAGGAACTGTTGAAACTGCTCTTTGCATGGTTGATGTAAAATCATTAGGTCTTGATAAAGCTGAATACTATGCTGAGGAGGAATATGCTCCAGAGCTCATCCTTCCATATTTAGCAGGAAGAGATACCGAGGTATTTATCGTATATGCCGCTATAAAAAGCGCAGATGAGTCAAAAAAACTCGCCAAGCTCATTGAAAAATGGAACGATGAATATACAGTGTTCATCATTTCTTCAAACTTAACATCTAAGATGGCTAAAGATGAAATGCTCTCAGAAAGAGAGAAAGCAGCCAAGTTGATTGTTGATGGCGAAAAGCTCATGGAGAGCTACAGAAAAGGAAGAATCAGCATCTGTGCAACAGGAATCATCGATGCAATCAATAGAGCGCTTGATGGCAAGTGGCATCTAATTGGCTTGAGCAATAATGACGAAAGCACCGGCCATGGCGCTTTCTATAAGGAATATGTATGACCAGATATGAAAGAAATGACATAACAACCATTACCGTAGCAGGCAATGAGTGCAGTGCCATTATTATTGGACCAGAGGCAAACAACGTCCCTAGACACCTCCTACAGCTTGAGAGACAGGATGGAATCATCATTGATGGTGAGACTATTTCTCCTTTTAGATGGAAGGGCGTAACAAAGGATGATAAATATCAATATGTCTACTTTGACAAGTGCAATCTTGAACCTCTTTCATATATCACAACAAAATACAGAAACAATGCGCTTAACCTTATCATGCAGCTTGGATATGGCCTTTCAAAGTGCAATAACAATTTTCTGAATCTAACAACAGGAGTTCTTCCTCTTTACAGAATTTATATTTTAGATGGGTCAAAGATTCTCATCCTTCCACCAGACATGGGTGATATGATTGCCATTGCAAGTATGGGTGAAAGAAGAGGTACAGAGGATGGACACTTAATCAAGAGAGACTCAGAGCCTTCTTACCGCCTCGTTCTTGAGATGGGTGAACTTCTTTATTGGGCAGCAGCAGGCATCCTTCCTTATGAAAAGGAAGATGTCAGAACTTGCGGCTATAGAGAAGTACCTCTTTCATGGTACGAAGACAAACTTAACGAGAATACAATGTCTTTCATCAATAAAATCCTCCATATGAAAGAGAGAGAACAGAGGGATATCGGTGGAAACAGAAAGAG
The DNA here is from genome assembly GCA_017629575.1 of Spirochaetales bacterium. Classification (GTDB taxonomy): domain Bacteria; phylum Spirochaetota; class Spirochaetia; order Sphaerochaetales; family Sphaerochaetaceae; genus Ornithospirochaeta. Next base: position 1,307 of record JAGBWX010000124.1, read on the forward strand.
CCATGAAAACCTTGGCTGGTTCTTGAAGAATGCTATAGACCTCGATTGGAATCTACCTTCTATCACAGCAGAGGAAAGAGACCTCAATATAAAGAAGGCAGAGGAGAAGCCTGAATATCTGACATTCTTCGAGAAGGTTTCAAAGGAAGCAAAGAAGAGAAACTTCTGGAGAGTGAAAGGAACTATGATTGTCACTGTATCTGCAGTTGCCATCATGCTCATCGGTCTCTTTGGTACAATGCTCTTTGAACAGTTCAAGCCACCTGTAACAAAGGATCTTTCACAGACAGAGTTCATTGAGAGCTTCTACGAAAAGCAGGATAGCCTCAATGCTGCAGAACTTGAAACAGCAATCAAGGCAGATGTTCCTCAGTCTACAGAAGTTACAAACCTATTCGTAACTAAGCAGTCAAGAGCTGTATATGAAACATTGGATCCACATGTAAGGGCTTCTGAGTGGGTGGCAGCAGGCAAGCCTGATGTTATGTACGATAGCTTCATCTATGGTACAGTGCTCCACGATATTGAGCAGATTGATGAAGATACATTCAGAGCAAAGACAACATGGTATACACCATATGCCTATGAAGATGGGGAGGATACCTATACTCCACCAGAGGGCTATGTAGTTGTATACTCCTACAATGTATGGCAGGACTTCACATTCAAGTGGAACAGAAGAGGCTGGTGGAATGTTACAGAGCTAGATCTTCCACACTATGAGTTTGTTGGACGAGAGCTTGTAGAAACATACGAAAGACCAAAAGTATTTTAATGATTCAAGGGAGCTTCGAAAGCTCCCTTTTACTATCTTTCAATAAAGTCTTTGCATAGCTTTTTTACTGTATCTATATCATCTGGATCGACAAAATGAACATTCTTGAAGGATTTAAAGAAGGTCATCTGACGCTTAGCATATTGCTTAGAGTTCTTTACAATATCCTTCTTGATAAGATCGATAGATGTTTCACCAGACTCTATTGCAGTAATAAATTCTTTATAGCCAATGCCTTGCATTCCTGGCCAAGATGAGTCTGCCCCCATCTCTATTAGGAATTTCATCTCATCATAGAGTCCCATATCGAACATGATATCTACCCTTTTCTCGATTCTTTCATCGAGGATAGACTTATCTCTGACAAGGCCAATTACCAAGAAGTCGATATCATCTCTGAATGAGTCAGAGACCTCGAAGGATGAGAGGGGTCTTCCTGTCTGATAATAAACCTCAAGGGCTCTTGATATTCTATAAATATCGTTTCTGTAAATTCTCTGAGCTGCAGTGTGGTCAACTCTATCAAGTTCCTCATATGCCCAATCAGAGCCTCTTTCTTCTATAAGGGCGTTAACCTTCTTTCGAATTTCCATATCCGCTGCTGGAGTCTTTGAGGGGCCATATATTAGCTGCTTGAAGTAATATGCAGTTCCACCTGTGATCAAAGGCATCTTGCCTCTGGAATTTATTTCATAAATCAAGCGTTCTGCATCATTGCAGAAATCCCCTGCCGTATATTGCTGGCGGGGATCTCTGATATCCACTAGATGATGTGGGATTTTTTTCTGAAGTTCCTCATCTGGCTTAGCAGAGCCAATATCAAGCCACTTGTAGACCTGAACAGAGTCTGCATTGATGATTTCGAAGCCTTCTGAGAATACCTGTTCGGTCATTGCTGTCTTGCCGACAGCTGTAGGACCAAATAGTACAACAGCTTTAGGCTTAGACATTACCTTCTGTGTACTCGATTTCGTTATTGAGAGCGCGCTCGAGAACTACTGAAACAACCTTGTCTCCGTTCTTTTCAATTTCCTTTCTCTTATCTGTTGAAGCATAGATTTCAGCTTCCTTGATTGCAACGCATGTCATCTCATAAACGTTTGATTCGGTATCAATTAATGTGTCAAGTGAAATAGCCACAATATTCTCCTTAACTATTTTACAGTACTTCCATTATAGACATATAAAGACCAATCTTCAAGAGTGCAAAGTTCAATCTTTGATCTTAGAAAGTTTATCAACGATGATTTCAAGAATCTCCTCTGGAGTCTTGTCATCAGTTGCAATTACAAGGTCTGCAACTTCATCAGCCTTGCTGTTGTCGATTCCATATACTTCCATGTATCTTCCACTGTCATTCTTGTCTCTTCTGACAGTCTGGTTGTATCTTTCCTCGAATGTGCCACCTTCTCTCTTGAGGATTCTATTTGCTCTTGTCTCAGCAGTTGCTGTGAGATAAATCTTCAAGTCAGCTTCCTTAAGCATCCAAATAGCAAGTCTGGAACCAAGAACACAGTTCTCTTCAGCCATTGCCATCTCAACCTGACGTCTATCGAGCTCTCGGTCGATGTCATAGTCATTCTGAGCCATCTCACAGAAAGTCCAGAAATCAACACCTCTCTCCTCTGCCATCTGGCGGAAAGTGAAGTTGATCATCTTGTATCCGAGCTTTTCAGATAACATCTTTGTAATTGTTGTGTTGCCACAGCCAGACATGCTTGAAATTGCAATTCTCATTCTATGTTCCTTATCTGTTCCCTGATATTCTCAAGGTTGTCTTTCATTCTAACAACTAGTAGGTTGATATCTACAAGCTGACTCTTTGATGCAATTGTATTGCACTCTCTATTCATTTCCTGGCAAAGGAAATCGAGCTGCTTGCCAACAGGCTCCTCTAATGAGAGGAGTCTGAAATACTCCTTCATATGAACTGAGAGCCTAGATACTTCTTCATTGATGGAGTACTTAACAAGAAGTGCAGCAACTTCACTCAAGAACCTTGGGTCATCTTTTCCAGAGACACCAAGAAGCTCTTCGTACTTCTGGCTAAGAATAGACTTGAAGTGATCTTCAAGCTCTTTTTCTCTAGCTTCTACCCCAGAGAGTGCTTCCTTAAAGCTTTCGCCAAGCTTAAGCAAATCTGTGTGAGTTCCCTTTCCATCTCTTTCCTTTGAAGAAGCAAGCATAGCTAGTGCTTCATCCAAAACAGCATCAACGCCTTCTTTATAGATGGACTGGTCTGTATTCTTCTCGCTTGAGATCAGACCATCGATTGATGCGAAATCGCTCAAAGAAGGACCAGGAAGATTTGCTTCCTTGGCAATCTTCTCATAGATTGAAAGATACTTCTTGAAAAGTTCTTCATCGAGAGTAAGATTTGAATCGCTTCTGAGCACCTTGAGTCTCAGAGAAACATCCAAGTGTCCTCTTTTAGCAACCAATTTGATCTTCTCATCAATATAGTTCTCAAAGGATGAAAGAAATGGATTGATTGAGTGTGAGATATCAAGATAGCGATTGTTGTAGCTCTTGATTTCAAGCTCAATTGTATAGTTCTCATTTCTATATATTGAGTGGCCGTAGCCAGTCATTGATTTCATTTCTACCTCACTACAAGAGTCAAGCACTTTTTCTTTTCTCTACTTGAGATTCCAAGAAGAAGCTCTGCTGCCTCGCTCTCATTGTCTAATAGTATTGCGCCGGAAAGCAATTTTGGAATTGGTGAAAAAATCTGCTTTTCCAGCTTATCCATGAATGAGGATAAATATTTGTCATTCTCCTTAGCAAGAACGACTACATAGGAACTAGGAAGCAATGCCTTGACCCACTGACTGGATGACTCAATCAAATCTACCCCTGGAATCAAAAGAACAACAGGTGCACCACCTTCATTTCTGATTACAGCTTCAGCTTCATCGGCATTCTTTACTTCAAATCGCTTTCCTATATAAAAAGAAAATGAGGGTGCACTATATTGCATCCTCACTTCATTTGGCAACTGAATTTTCTTCTTACCAAATAACTTCATAAGAAAGTCTTACTTTGAGAGCTTGGAATTGCATTCCTTGCAGATCTTAACCTTAGCTCCGTCTACTTCCTTCTCATAAAGGCACTTGATAGCAGTTCTACCGCAAACTGGGCATGTAGCTCTTCCGTTGTTGAACTGGTCTCTGATGCCTGTTCCTCTATGTGCTTTGGACATGGCTTTCTCCTTAATAGATATCTTTTGAAAGAATAACTTAAAATAAGCAAATCGGTCAATACAAATCCCCTACACAATACTTTGGCAGGGGATCGTTTAGCAATTGATGTTTTCAGCGCCTAAAAGATTTTCTTTCAGCCTTTTTAGAACATCCTCAAATCTCTTCTTCCGTTCCGCAATTTTCACAAAGTTCAACTGCTACTGGAACAACAACTTCCTCAACAGCTTCTTCCACGATTACAGTTTCCTGTACTTCAGGATCCTTCTTTTCCAAGACAGGCTGAGGCTTTATTTCTGCTTCAGGCTTCTTAGGTTCAGCTTTCTTTTCTACAGGCTTCTTCTTGTCTACTGGATGTGTTGCAAGATAAACAAAATATCCCATTGTAGCTAAGCCAGAGATGAATACAAGATAACCATATACAAGATAACAAAGAGCAACCTGACTATTTCCGGAAACTCTAGACTGATAGTATCTATAAGAGAAACCATTGTTAGAGAAGCTTCTCTCAATAACCTTATCCATATTCTCGTAAAGTCCATAGCCTGTTAAAGCAATACCGATAACGAGCAATGCAATTGAAATTGCCAAAGTCCATTTTGCACTTTTTCTTAACATACTTTATCTTAGAGCACCTGTGCTCTTCCTCCTATTATGTAATATTAAAACCTTGAATACACATCCGTGTGTATAAAGGTGTACAAGGTACACTTCAGAGTATAACTATAATCCGAAGTTGTTTTATGTTATGTATGTGTATTTTATTTTAAGAATGTCGATATCAAAAAAGAAAAACTGGCCATCATCGAGCTAGTAGCTTCAATAATCTGCTCGATAGTGACCAGTATAACAGCAATCATCGTACTATTCTTATAGAATATACGGTGATGGGGGTGAGAGGGCTTCATGCCCCTCCCCTTGGATTATAAGAAAAAGCAAACAAACAATCAATAATATGAAAGAAACTACAATGAAGAGAATATCAACAACGTTTAAACAATCTTATCTATGATTCTATCTACGATTTCTGTTGGACTCATAATCTTACCATAGCTAAATGTAAGACCAACTGAGCCGCCAACCATAAACGAATGTTTTGGAACACTAAGCGTATTAGCAAGGTTGAAACAGTATGTTCCATATCCAGATAGATAAAGACCAAATGTCTTTGATTGATTGAAGTACATTGAAATTGTACCCTCTAAGCCTCCACCTAAGGCTAAAAGCATTGCACTATCTGATGACTCATCTGAAATGATAGACTGCCATGTGAAGCTAGGGCCAACTAGAACCTTACCACTTAAACTGCGACCAATATCAAAACAGAAAGCAGCGCCTCCGAATGCATTTAGAACAAATGGCATCCTATCTTTGCTTTGAATTCCACCACAAACATCAAAGTGACCAGCAGTACCAATATAGAGATTGTCATTGGTTTTGTTAACTGTACCAAAAGTACCTGCCAATCCAACGTAAGGCACATCTATGGCCATGGCATATCCAATATTTGGACCGACATTTACATATGAATATGTGTCTATCAAATTGGAAGATTCTGATGCGAAAATACTTGAAGCAAATAGTAAAGTTAATAATAGAACGATAATCTTTTTCATATCTAGATTGTCATCCCCTATTTCCTGTTTGTCAAATTAAATTATTTTAATTCTTTTATTGAAATAAATTAATTTTTCTGTGCAATTAAAGTAACAACATGCAATAGATCATTGTTGTTATCGGCTTCCATTGATTTAATCTGGAAACCAATCATAGAGAGAGCATTTGCTACATCTCCAGCCATGTAGTACTTCATATAGATCATTTCATCTTCGTCATACCATGCTGGATAGAGATTCTTTTCCATTACAGTTGGAGCCACAGCATCTGGAAATGAAAGATACAGAACACCGCCAGATGGAAGTGAATCATAGAGATTAAATAGATATGGTGTTAGTTCTCTGGTATTGAGCATCTCAATTTCAAGAGCAGATATAGCAATGTCATATCCTGAGCCTTGGTAGTCTGGGAATTTTTCATTAATATGCTGAAGGTGTGGACACTCTGTCTTAGCCTCCTCTACTGCTTTATCGTCTTCATCAACGGCAACAATCTTTGCATCCTTATACATGAGAGATAATGTAGAGGCAAGGTATGATGATACCTTTCCAGACAAAAGCACATTCTTTGCATCACTTTTTAGAGATGGGAGTTCTGCAACATACTTAAAAAGCTCTGCGTTATCTACAATCCAAAGACCTAATCTACTTTCCATAATGAAAAATATAATCCAAAGGGCAAATAAAATACAGACCCAAGAAAAATCTATATAAAGAAAAAAATTATCGTTTTAAATCAGTTCGAAAGACTATATTTGCGCATTTTGCCACCTATCTTATTGTATTTTGCTTTTTTTGTTTACTTTACCCCATTTTTATCGTATATAGTTTCTAATAGTTTGTTATCAAGCTCTTAATATATAAGGGGGAGAATGGGAAAAGTGGTTGATGTTTCTCTTGTCTCTACACCTAAAAAAGGTGTGTCGGTAACGGTGGCCAATGTCACCAGGGTTTACGGTGGCAGCTTCAAGGCTCTCGATGATGTCAGCATGAAGATCGAAAAAGGTGAATTCTTTTCGCTCTTGGGGCCATCTGGCTGCGGTAAGACAACTCTCCTGAGAATAATCGCCGGCTTTGACAGCCCAGATAGTGGCGATGTTTTCTTCGATGATAAAAGCATCCTTTCCCTACCTCCTGAAAAAAGAAGCTCAAATACAGTTTTCCAGACTTATGCCCTCTTTCCACATTTAACAGCATATGAAAATATTGCATTTCCACTTAGGCTGAAGAAGCTTGATGAGAAAACTGTGGATGAAAGGGTCATGAAATATGTGCGCCTCGTTCAGCTTGATGAGCATATGCACAAGAAGCCTAATATGCTCTCCGGCGGACAGAAACAGCGTGTTGCCATTGCTAGAGCGCTGATCAATGAACCATCAGTTCTTTTGTTGGATGAACCACTTTCAGCACTGGATGCAAAGCTCAGACAGAACCTTCTTGTTGAGCTTGATGAAATTCATGACAAAGTTGGCGTCACATTCATCTATGTAACACACGACCAGTCAGAAGCTCTCTCTGTTTCAGATAGAATTGCCATTATCAACCATGGTAAGGTGCTCCAGATTGGAACACCATACGAAATCTATGAAGCTCCAGCAACAGAATTCGTAGCTCGCTTCATTGGCGAGACAAACATCTATGACTGTACAGTCCTTTCATGCGAGCAGTATGGGGATGAATATATGTGCCTAGTAGATGTACCTGCACTTGATACAAAGGTATGGGTAACAGACTGGGATCCTCAGGATGTTGGCGCTGAGCTTAAGTTTACTATCAGACCAGAGAAGATACAGATTGTTCTCTCTGATGAAAAGGTTGCCCATATGGATCACCTCAATGTCTTCAAAGGCATTGTTGATGAGCCTGTATATTCAGGCTTCCAGTCAAAGTTCTACGTCAAGCTTGCAAATGGCGAGACAGTTAAGGTATTCAAGCAGCACTCAACCTTCCTCGATGATGGACCAGAGATCGAATGGAAAGACAGTGTATCTATAGCATGGAGAGCGGTAGACGGCTACCTCGTTAAGGAGAAGGACTGATGGGAAGAAGGATAGACAAGAAAAGATCGGTGATCCTTGGCTATAGCTATTCCTCGCCTATGGGCATTTGGCTCTCAATCTTCTTTGTTGTGCCATTGTCTATCATCGTTGCCTACTCCTTCATGAAGAAGGGACTGTATGGCGGCGTTATCAACGAGTTCTCTATTAAGGCCTATAAGGATATATTCAATCCAAACTTTCTCTCCACAGTTTGGAGAACACTGTGGATTAGCGTTCTATCAACAGCAATATGCATTTTGATCTCCATACCATGCAGCTATGCCATGGCAAGATCAAAGAGACAGACTTTGCTGCTAGCACTTGTAATCATACCATTTTGGACAAACAGCCTTATCAGAATCTATGCATGGATAAACTTCCTCTCAACAGAGGGTTTCTTTAACAACCTCTTGATGAGCCTTGGAATAATATCAGAGCCACTATCTCTGATCTATAACCATTTCTCAGTTATCCTCGTTTTGATATACATGTATCTTCCATTTGCGATTCTACCTATCTTCACAGTTATAGATAAGTTTGATTTCTCTCTTTTGGATGCTGCAAGAGATTTAGGTGCTACAAAATTCATGTCCTTCATCAAGGTCATGATTCCCAATATCAAGTCAGGCATTACAACTGCATTAGTCTTTACTTTCATTCCAATGTTCGGTGCTTATGAAGTACCACTCTTGGTTGGTGGCATGGACTCTGCAATGGTTGGAAACATCATCGTTGACCAGGTACAAAAGACTAGAAACTGGCCGCTTGCTGCATCCTTTTCAGTAATCCTCACAATCGTATCAATGATTGGAGTTATCTGGGTTATGAGAACAAGCAGAAATGAAGTAAAGATGAAGAAAGACAACAAGATTGCAGAAGAAACCTTCAAGAAGGAGGCAAAGGTATGAAGAAAGCATACTCAACATACAGAAACAGCCCTCTTTCTTATTCAAACATCATAATGATTTTGACTGTATTCTTCCTCTTTCTGCCTCTATTTGTTGTTGTCTACTACTCCTTCAATGCAGATAAAGGAATGACTTGGACTGGATTTTCACTAGTTTGGTACAAGGAACTATTCACAAACTCTCCAGATCTTTGGAGAGCACTTTGGAACTCTGTTCTCATTGCATTTACAAGCTCAGTAACAGCCACAGCACTGGGAACTATAGCAGCCATTGGAATTAAGTGGTACTACTTCAAAGGCAAGAGATATATTGAGGCAATCAGCTATCTGCCAATGATTCTTCCAGAAGTTATCATCGGTATTGCAATGCTCATCTTCTTTGCAGCTGTCAATATTCCGCTTGGAAGGCTCTCTATCTACATTGCGCATGTAACATTCAACCTTCCATTCGTATTTATGCTGGTATCTGCAAGACTTGATGAGTTTGATTACTCAATAGTTGAAGCTGCAAGAGACTTGGGAGCAACAGAAAAGCAGACTTTGAGAAAAGTCATTGTTCCTTCTATTGCACCGGCTATTGCATCAAGCATGCTGATTACAGTTACAACATCCCTTGAGGACTTCGTAATCACATTCTTCGTATCTGGACCAGGATCATCCACACTCCCACTCTACGTATATTCTTCAATCAGATATGGAGTATCACCAGTAATCAACGCACTTTCATTCATCGTTATCCTTGCAACAATGGGTTTGACGATTGTATTTAGAAAGTTCTTGAAAACAGTTGCTGCATCATCATAAAAGAAGGCA
>JAGBWX010000125.1 GCA_017629575.1 Spirochaetales bacterium
CAGCATTCTTATAACCAGCTGCTGCATAATCCATTGGAGCTACTCTTCCAGCAGCGATGAGTGGATACTCGTCGTTGATTGAAAGGTTGAACATTGTTGGGCCTTCACCTGCTGCGAAAGCTGTCTGAACGAGTTCTCTGAGCTTTTCTGAGCCCTGAACTGTTACGTTAACTGTTACGTTTGGATGTGTTGCGCAGAACTCTTCGATGAGTCTTGCTTCAAGAGGCTGTCTATTTGCGTCCTCATGAGTCCAGAATTCGATAACGATAGGCTGATCTGATGCTACTTCCTTTGAGCCTTCTGCATAAAGAGAAGTGATGAGCATAAGAGCAGTAAGTAAAATAACTAAAGCTTTTTTCATGAAAAAACCTCCTTTTTAGGCATTTCTATCCCATATTGTCCTACGATTTGGGGACTGTATCAATCTTTTTTTTAATTATCTACGAAACAATAGGGTTTTGGGATTTATTCATTAGTTAAGAGTGAAGAGATCTATGGATTCGAAAATTTCGTTATGCTTCATCTCCTCAATAATCTCATCCATGCTTTCACGCTTTGAGAATACGATTGATGCCTTAAGAATAAAGTCATCTTCCTTTGAGCGTGATAAAGAAATGTTTCTCAAGAACAGTCCCTTCTTTTCAAGGCGTTCTCTCAAATCTGCCAGAGTTATATCATGCTTAGTGATATTTACTGTAATATTTCCAGCAACAGATGAAACAACCCTGAGTTTCTTCCAGTGCATAATCAGCTGAAGCAGAAGGATAAACAATGTTGTGAAAATACCTGTGACGTACATTCCTGCGCCGATTGCAATGCCAACGCCTACAGTTGCCCATAAGCCAGCAGCAGTGGTAAGACCTACGAGAGTATCTCTCTTCAAGAAGATAACGCCACCACCGATAAAACCGATAGCAGAAACTACACCAGCAGCAACACGTGATACGTCAACGCTAACACCTTCATGAACCAATACATCAAAGAATCCGTATTTGGAGACAATCATCATCAAGGAAGATGCAATTGCTACGATAATGTGAGTTCTCAATCCTGCACTCTTCTGTCTCTTTTCTCTTTCAAGTCCAATCAGAGCACCGCATATGGCTGCAATAATCAACCTAATCAAATATTCTATTTCCATATAACAATCAGTATACATTCGGACTCTCCGTTTTAAATAACAATTTTAATATGCAAAATAACATTTGTTAACTTTTATCTTTTGTTCTATGTTAATATCGAAATCTGTAAAAAAGTTATAAAACAGTTTTATCTAAGTATAAAAAATAGTTATAAAATGGGACCTATGAGCACAGAGAACAAGAAACTTTTTATTTTTGATTGGGGTAATGTTATTGTCGAGAATATTTACTGCAATGAGGCAATTGCAAAGGAGCTTGGCATTCCAGTGGATATCTTCTATGAAGACTATGCATGGTATTCAATGCCTCTTCTTGATGGAGTAATCAGCACTCGAGCTTATTGGGAGCATGTATCTAGACGATTCAACCTCCCTCCAATCAAGGAAGAGCTATTCCAAAAGCACTTCCATCCACAGGTTATAGATATCACAGCAAGACTTGTTAAGGCTCTTAGGGCAAGTGGAAAAAGAGTTGTAGGCGGAACTAATACATACGCTCCACACTTTGTGAAGCTCCATGCAATGGGTGTTCATGATCTTTTCGACAAGGTATACGCATCCCATGACATTGGTCTCTCTAAGCCAACTGATGAATTCTTCAAGCATATTCTTGAATGTGAAGGATATAAGGGAGAAGAGGCCTTCTTCATCGATGACGTAGAGGCATACCACAGAGGTGCCAAGAATAACGGAATCGAGACCTTGCTATTTGCAGGAGAGGATAGAGACGAGCGTCTCAAAGAAGCTTTTTCCTGGCTCTCATTCTAAGCTCTGAATAAACAAACGCTACTATATAGAACACGATATGAACAGCTACAATGCTTGCTCCGGTAGGGAGGGAGCATGCGTAGCTGATTATAAATCCAATAGCGAAGGCAATTACTGACTCCAATGCCGAAATAATCGTAACATTCCTATAACTTCTTGCTACTTTCATGGCAGTCATTGCTGGAAAGATTATCAAACTGGAAATCAATAGAGATCCAAGAATTCTCATTCCAATCACAACAATCATTGCAGTGAGAAGGGACAGAAGCAATGTATATCGCTCTGTCTTTATGCCTGTAGCCTTAGAGAATGCAGGATCAAATGTTGTGATATATATCTGATGATAGAAAATCACATATGAAAACAGAGTGAAAGCAGAGAGTACTATCGAAATATATGCATCGCTTTTTGATACTGCGAGAATTGAACCAAAGAGATATGCATTTAAATCTGTATTTACTCCTCCTAAAGAAACTGCCAATACACCTATTGCAAGAGAACCAGATGAAATTAAGGCAATAGACCCATCTCCACCCTTGGATTTCTTAGACAAATTTAGGAGAAATAAAGCAGCAAGGACTACAACAGGCAACGTTACCGCCATTGGCGAGAGTGCAAATAAGGAAGCAACCCCCAATGCACCAAATCCAACATGAGATAAGCCATCGCCAATCATTGAGAAACGCCTGAGCACCAAGCTCACTCCAATAAGAGAAGCAGAAAGCGAGACAAGTATTCCAACAAGGAATGCACGAGAAAGAAAAGTGTATGAAAAAATTTCATTAATGATGCTCATGGTGCCCCGCCTCCTTTAAGAATCTCTTGCCCAGCTCTGATGCAAAATACTCCTCTTTATTTCCGAAGAAATAGCTTTCTTGAGACAGATGGAGAATAGTCTTGGCATCGTTGAGCGCAGGATGAATATCGTGGGTAACCATCAAAACTGTGATACCTTCCTCGTTGAGCTTTCTGATTATTGCATACAAGTCTGATGCAGCCTTAGGATCTAGTCCGGTAACAGGTTCATCGAGAAGGACGAGCTTTTCTGTAGCCATCAATGCCCTAGCAAGCAGAACCCTCTGCTGCTGACCACCGGAAAGATCTTGATAGCTATCTTTAGCACGGCTCTCCATTCCAAGCTTGATCAAACTCTCCATTGCCCTGCTCTTCTCTGCCTTGGTATATCCAAATAAGCCCTTATGCCTGTTAAGGCAGCCAGAGATGACAACTTCCATTACAGAAGAAGGAAAGTCTCGCTGGATGGCAGACTGTTGAGGAAGATATCCAATCTCCTTGCTGTTCAATCCCTTTAAGTACTCAATATTTCCCTTTAGAGGAGTAATTAGGCCCAGTAGAGTCTTTACCAATGTAGACTTTCCAGAACCATTCTCACCTACTATACAAAGATAATCTCCAACCTCGGCAGAGAAGCTGAGATTCTCGATGATTGCCCCATCTTCATAACCGAGATAAAGATTTTTGCATTCGATTAATTTCATAGAAACACCTCCCTAAGAACCTCTAGGTTCCTCTTCATCAGGGATACATAGGTCTCTCCATTTTTAAAGTCTGAGGATGTTAAGTTGTGGATAGTATGAAACTCCCTAACCTCAGCATTTGACTCATCTGCAATCACAGATGCAATCATTGGAGAACCGAATTCAATAGTAAATACATAGCCAAGATTCTCATCTCTCACTATGTCTATCAGAGACGCAATTGTTCGTGCGCTAGGCTCTGTCTCCTCGGCACAGCCAGGAAATGCAGCATGATAATCAATGCCATATTCCTCAGCAAAATACTTCAATGGAAAACGAGAGGCAAAGACCATTGTCTTGTTTTCAGCGTTTTTTATTATGTTTCTAATCTCACAATCTAGCTCTTCAATCTGAGCAATATAAGTAGCTCCATTTGAAGAAAAAATATCTTTTCTTGATGGATCTAACTTAGATAGGACATCAATCAAGTGATTGAGTATTCGTATTTCATTGATAGGACTTGTCCACACATGCTCATCATAGGCCTCATCGTGCTCATGCTCATGCTCATGTTCATCATGGTCATGGTCATGGTCCTCGATGCATAAATCTACTTGATCCATGAGCACAAACCTTTCAGCCTTTGAGTCTCCTGAGTCTAGTATTTTATAGACCCAACTATCAGATTCCCCACCTGTGAAGATGACCAAGTCGGCTTCTGATATTGTTATCATATCCTTTGGTGTTGGCTCATAGCTATGGCTTTCAACACCAGGAGGAAGCAACATTGAAACTTCATCAGCAGAACCCAAAATAGCCCTTGCAGCATCATATGATGGAAAATCGACAGCAACAATCTTAAGGCCATCGACACTCTCTGACTCCTTTTTCATGCATGAAGGGAGAATAAGGAGAACCAGAAGAAGCAGAATTAGACTCTTCTTCATTTATCCTCCCTGCACGAAGCACAAAGCCCGTCGAGCATAGTTGAGCTCAGAGTACTGAATCCAGAGTCATTGGATACTAAGTTTCTGATAATCTCTGAAGTCTTCTCATCAAGGTGTTCAACCTGACCACAGCCTCTGCATCTGATATGCATGTGGCCACTGCAGTTCTCTTTATCTCTATATTGATAACAAGTTGCCCTATTCTCTGTTTCAACCTTTCTCAGATAGCCCTCTTCATGTAGAGATGCAACTAAGCGATAAAGAGTGCTTTGACTCATATCGACCAAAAGCGCCAGGATATCCTCGACGCTATAAGCCTTATCTGGATTTGCTGAAAATAGAGCAAGAAGCTCTTGCTTTCTAACCGTATTATATTTCATCAAATTGAGAATAATTCTCAATTTATAAATAGTCAATCTTCAAAGAGCGCTGTAGATAAATACCTTGAGCCACCATCTGGGAATATTACGACAATATTCTTGCCTTCATTTTCCTTTGCAACCCTTACAGCTGCAGCTAAAGCTGCTCCAGAAGAGATTCCAACAGAGATGCCTTCCCTTCTGCCTACAAGCTTGGAAAAATCAAATGCGTCTCTATCGCTTACGGTGACAATCTGATCAATGACACCCAGATTTAAGATAGATGGAACGAAGTTTGCACCAATTCCCTGAATCTTGTGGGAGGCTGCATACCCCTTTGAAAGAAGAGGTGATGTCTCTGGCTCTACTGCAACAACCTTTATTTCTGGATTCTTTTCCTTCAAATATCTACCAAGACCTGAGATTGTGCCACCTGTTCCAACAGAAGCAACTAAGATATCGACATTGCCTTCAAGGTCTCTGTAGATTTCAGGGCCTGTTGTCTTGTAGTGTGCCTCAGCGTTTGCAGGATTGTCGAACTGCGCCGGGATAAATGCATTCTCATAGCTATTCTTAAGCTCTTCAGCCTTCTCGATAGCGCCCTTCATCCCAAGAGAACCAGGAGTTAGCACAACCTTTGCACCATAGCCCTTCATCATGCTAATTCTTTCCTTGCTCATTGAGTCAGGCATTACGATTATCGCATCATAACCTCTTGTTGTTGCTACTGCAGCAAGCGCTATTCCTGTATTGCCACTTGTAGGCTCAATGATGACAGAGCCCTTCTTCAAAAGGCCCTTTGCCTCAGCATCTTCAATCATCGAAAGGGCAGCTCTATCCTTTATCGATCCGGCAGGATTAAAGTATTCAAGCTTTGCATATAACTTAGAGGAAAGAGACAGCTCTCTTTCAATATTTGCCAACTCCACAAGAGGAGTGTTTCCAATAAGCTCTGCTACGTTTCTATAAATTCCTGCCATATGAATCCTCAACATTCAGAATATAGCAATATAAAGCAAAATTTAGAAGAATGCTCAAGTTTACTGATGATAGCTTCAAAGCAAAAAAACCGACCTCGGAGCCAAAACTCAGGTCGGTATAACATATTTAGGAACTATCCGTAGGGGAAACCTTAGTTGCAACCATTAGAAAGATTCTCAGGATTGCTGTTCCCTACCAAGCGACGAAGAGAATAATCTGTTAAATATTCAGAAATCTCCTTGTACAGGCCCCTCCAGAGATCAAGTGTTTCGCAAACTCCCTCATTTTCACAAGGCTTAGCATTGCATCTAAGGCAAGCAACAGGTGCAACTCCGCCCTCTGTTACATTTAAAACATCAAGAATGGAGATATCCTCAGGATCCTTTGCCAACTTATAGCCACCATTCTTTCCTCTCATTCCAGAAACCAAGCCTGCATCATTGAGTGGCTTAAAAATAGCTTCCAGATACTTCTGGGAAAGGCCTAAGCGGTCAGCAATATCTCTGAGAGGTATGTAATCTTCATCCATTCTATGGGCAAGATCAATCATTACCCTAAGTGCATAACGGCCTTTTGTTGAAACGAGCATATCAAACTCCTTCTCGCAACTCGAGGACCAATGCAGAGTTCAAATTGAGTGAAAACAGTCTTTGGCAAAGCCCCAGTCAGTTTTTCAAACAGTCAACAAAACCCCAAAATTGTATCCCGTTGGAAAATAATATTAACTTGATGGGTTTTATTATACACACTAAAGTACTAATGTGGTAGAAAAATATTTCGAATTTACTAAAATTTGTTTAATTTCCTTCCTTTTGCAACAAATAGCCTACCCTTTTGTTGCACATATCGCATTTCTTTTGATATTTGAAGAAAAGTCTAAATAATGTATCATTTAGGTATGAACGAAGAAACAATCAAGCTATTAGAAAAAAGAAGATCACTAAGATCTTTTTCAGATGCTCCAATCGAAAAAGAAGTATTAGACAAGATGAAGAGACTCACTCTCAGAGCTCCTTCTGCTGGCAATATGAACATGTTCTCCATTGTTGAGGTTACAGACCCTGCAATCAAGAAAGAACTCTCAGTCCTCTGCGACAACCAGCTCATGATTGCCAAGGCACCTGGAGTATGGGTATTCGTTGCAGATATGGAAAGATGGTACAACTGGATGAAGAAGGGTGGTTCTGAAGAAAGAATCGGAAAGCCTGTCAGACAGCCAGGAATCGGTGACTTCCACCTCTGCATGCAGGACGCAATCATCACAGCTCACAATGCGGTAATCGCAGCAGAAGCTCTTGGCATGGGTTCTTGCTATATCGGAGACGTAATCGAAAACTATGAGAAGATGCAGAAGCTCCTCAACCTTC
Organism: Spirochaetales bacterium; assembly: GCA_017629575.1. Lineage (GTDB taxonomy): Bacteria > Spirochaetota > Spirochaetia > Sphaerochaetales > Sphaerochaetaceae > Ornithospirochaeta. Next base: position 7,042 of record JAGBWX010000125.1, read on the forward strand.
CTTCTCTTGCAGCACCTGCAGCTATGATCATCTTCGGCTATCCAAAGGCAGAAGCAACAGCTCCAATGACACTCCGCCCAGAGCCAGAGTATTTCTTCATGGAAAATGGCTATAGAGTACAGACTCCAGAAGAGTGCCTCAAGATGTATGAAAAGCATGAAGACTCCTACAGAGCAAGAGGAGTTCTTCCTAACAACAATACAGGAACATATGCAGACTACTACTTCAATAGAAAGTACTCTTCAGAGTTCATGGATGAGATGAATAGATCAGCTGAGGTATTCATCAGACGTTGGTGTGAAGAAGAAAAGAAATAAAAAAGATGCTTCAACCTCTGAAGCATCAAAAGCATAAAAAAGTATAGAGCATCCCGTTCCAAAGCAGGATGCTCTGTTTATTATTTTCCAATCAGTCCAAATGCGATATCTGGATGGTTAGTGATCAAGCCTTCTATATCCCATGCGATGCACTTCTTAATATCCTCAGCATCATTGACTGTCCATACATTAAGGCCAACCTTATTTGCTTTGCACTCTCTGACAAGCTCATCGCTTACATATCTGATGCATGGATGGTAGTACTCGAATCCCAAGCTCTTGATTTGCGTGGAAATGTTATTGATGCTTAGATTCTCAAGCAAAAAGCCACCTGGAAGCTCTGGAGCAAGCTTCTTCATCTCAAAAACACTCAGCCAGTTGAAAGATGAGAATATCACCCTATCCTCATATCCGAACTTTTTTACTAAATCTAGAGTCTTTCTTTCAATTCCAGGATAGTAGCAAGGAGCTGTCTTAAGCTCTATGTTTGTAATGACGCCAGTCTTTGAAACATATTCAAGATACTCCTCGAGAGATGGAATTGGAGTAAAGCCATAATCATCATTGAAGGTCTTTCCTGCAGAAATCTTCTCAAGTTCGCTTCTTGTCCACTCTGATACGGCACCATTCATGCCCGAAGTTCTCTTCAAAGCTTCATCATGGATAATCATAACCTCGCCATCTTTGGACAGATGCACGTCAAGCTCGATTCCATCACAGCCAGCCTCAACAGCCTTTCTGAAGGCAAGCATTGTATTTTCTGGATATTTACCGCTCCAGCCACGGTGCGCAATTACTCTCATACAACCTTTAATAATCCCTTTTTGACACAGATGCAAGGATAATCTACATCTAATATTCAGAGTTTCTTTCTTCCTCTTTTCCTCATTAATGTTTATTCTCTAGTTATGTTCAATCAGTATAATGCAGGACGCCCTTCTTTCTTCCAGGGAAGAAATGGCTCAGATCCA
>JAGBWX010000014.1 GCA_017629575.1 Spirochaetales bacterium
CCAGTAGAAGAGCTCGAGCTCACAGTACGTTCTTCAAACTGTCTCAAGAATGCAGGTATCAAGACCATCGGAGATCTGGCAAAGAAGACTGAGGAAGAAATTGCTAAGACAAGAAACTTCGGTAAGAAGTCACTTTCTGAGATTAAGGAAAAGCTCAGAGAATGGGGTCTTACTCTTGGCATGACAGACTTCAGTGTATTAAAGACATCTATTAAAGTTCCAGAAAGTAAGGAAGTAGAGAATGAGGCATAGATTAGGTTTCAATGCGCTTTCCCGTAAGTCAAGCGAACGCAAGGCTCTTAAGCGCAACATGGTCACATCTCTTTTCAGATATGAGAGAATTGAGACCACAAAGGCAAAGGCACTTGAAGTAAGAAAGATGGCCGAAAAGCTCATCACTCGCGCTAAGAACGATTCTGTTCACAACCGCAGAGAGGTAGCAAAGGCTGTTTACGACGAAGCTGTTGTAAACAAGCTCTTCAAGGAAATCGCTCCAATGTTCGCAGAACGCCAGGGCGGTTACACAAGAATCCTCAAGACTGGAAACAGACTTGGCGATGCAGCTGAAATGGTAATCCTTGAGCTGGTTGAAAAGACCAAGAAGGAAGAAAAGGCTGAGAAGAAGGATGCTAAGAAGGCTAAGGCTGACAACTAAGCGTCCGCAGCTACTAGATAGCTGAAAGTCCTTCCTAAGGGAAGAAAGAAACAGGTTTTAACCTGAAGCCGTCACGATGTGACGGTTTTTTTATGTTTAAGCGAATAAAAAAAGCAACTGGTTTTTAGCCAGTTGCTTTTGCTGTTATTACTGATCTTCTCCAAAGTCCTTGATGTAAGCTTCAATCAGCTTTTCAGGCCAATCTGAAACAGGTTCAAGCTTTCCTGTGAAGAATCTGAGTGTCTTAGGTTCGTGGACGAATCTCAAACCGCCAATCATATGCCTATGGTCATAGAGCCACTTTACCCTATCGATTACATATTCAATCTGAGAGAGTGTGAATACTCTTCTTGGAAGAGCAAGTCTAACCATCTCGACAGATGCAATGCGCTCTGATCCATCTGGATTTCTCTCTTCTGAGAGAGTGCCTCTCTCCATTCCTCTGATTCCACCGCAGAGATAAAGAGCTGCAACAAGAGATCCTGCTGGATATTCTTCTGCCTTAATGTGGTCAACGAAGCTCTTTGCATCGATGTGTGCACCAAGGCCACCTGCTGGAGTAATCATTGGAACACCAAGGTCTACAAGTTCATTTACGCAGTAGTTGATGAATGAAGGTCCATGGGCGATTGTGTCGAAATCCATTGTCTCTTCAAAGCCAATGATGAGAGCTTCCATCTCTTTTACTGACATGCCACCATATGTGAGGAAGCCTTCGAACATTGTGATGTAGTCTTCCATTTCAGTGTACATGGAGTCATCTCTAACGAGAATTCCGCCGCCTCTACCAAAACCAAACTTTCTAGCTGAGAAGTAGATGATGTCAAACAAATCAGCAATCATTCTTGTGATTTCTCTGATTGACTTGTCTTTCATGCTTTCTTCTCTAGTCTTAATGAAGTAAAGATTGTCCTGAAGAAGTGATGCGTCGAGTATTGTTGGGATTCCAAGGCTCTTTGCATATTCTGTTGCCTCTTTCATGTTTGCATATGAAATAGGCTGTCCACCAATGAGGTTTGTACCAGCTTCTAAGCGAAGATAAGCAATATTCTCTGCACCTTCCTTCTCTACGCAAGCTTTAACCTTATTGAGGTCGATATTGCCTTTGAATGGACATGTGCTTGATACCTTCAGACCTTCGTCAATTACTAATTCTTCAACCTTTCCACCAAGTCTAGTAACGTGAGCCTTGGATGTAGTGAAGTGATAGTTCATGATTACTGTTGAGCCTGGCTTAACAAGGTACTGAGCGATAATATGCTCACATGCTCTACCCTGATGAGCAGGAAGAAGATGCTCTATGCCAAAAATCTCAGTGAGCTTATCGTTCATGCGATAGAATGTCTCGCTGCCAGCATAGGCATCGTCAGCTCTAAGCATTGCAGCCTGCATGTTGTCACTCATAGCGTTAACGCCAGAGTCAGTGAGCATATCCATGAAGATATCGCCATTATGAATACCAAATGTATTGAATCCTGCTTCCTTCATCTTCTGCAGTCTTTCTTTTGCAGGTAGAAGGGTGAGCTTCTGTACTATTTTAACTTTGTGCATCTCTACAGGAACTTCCTTCCTGTAGGAAAAATGTATTTTTGACATAAATACCTCAATGTGAGTTTTGACCTAATATATATATTTTTGCATAATTAATCAAACTAATTATTTTTATAAAAATCATAAAAATTTTTGATGGAGAATTATATGGAAATTCGCAACCTATATTCTTTTGTAAGAGTGGCTGAAATGGGTAGTTTTACAAAGGCTGCAGACTATTTGGGTTACACCCAATCATCGATATCATTTCAGATAAAACAGCTTGAGGAAGAGTTTGGCTGTCTATTGTTTGAGAGGATTAACCATACTATCCTCCTTACAGGAGAGGGCAAGTGTCTGTTGGAATACGCCCACAAAATTCTCCAATTATCAGAAGAGAGCAAACAGGCTCTAAGGATCAATGACTCTTTAAATGGCATGATTCATGTTGCAACTCCAGACTCAATTTGTGAGGACATGATAAAGAGAGACTACCTTGAGTTTTCTCGTCTCTATCCTGAGATCAAGCTAAAGTTCACAACAGCCGATACCAAGGATATGTTCATGATGCTAGATCAAAACAAGGCAGATGTAATTCTAACTCTTGATAGCCACTTCTATGACAGAAACTATATTGTCGCTAGGGAAAAGAGGGTCAATATGCATTTCGTGTCTGGTGCTCAGAATCCTCTATCTCACGAGAAGAATGTTCCTCTGACTAAGATTGTAGAGTATCCTCTTTTCCTTACCGAGAAGAATATGGGATACAGAAGACTCTTTGAGGAAGAGCTTGCAAAGAGATCCATTGAGGTTGTTCCTGCTTTGGAGATTGGAAGAACTGACTTGATCGTAAAGCTTTTGGAAAAGAGCAATGGTATTTCCTATTTGCCTGATTTTGTCACATCAGAAAAGGTTGCATCTGGAAAGCTAAGATATTTGGATATCCAGGATTTTGAAACAGAAGTTTGGAAGCAGCTCATCTACCATAAAAATAAGTGGATGTCGCGTATTCTTAAGACCTTTATAGAGTATTTAATATCTAAAGAGTTCGATTAATTGGGATAATTATTTGAATTTCATATGCTTTATTACAGGTATATAGACAAACTAAAGTCCATCTTGTCTATTATTTGCCTTGACAGTAAAGAGAGTTTGATTCACTATCAAAATATTAGGATATTGTAAGGAGGTTACAGTACATGCTTAAAACAGTACTTGTTTCCCTCCTATGTTGTATTGCTGGTATTGCTATAGGCTATGTAGGCCGATGGATTTATGCAAAGTTTAAACTTACTTCTGCCGAACAGAAGGCTAAACGACTTGAAGAAGAAGCTGTAAGAGACGCAGAAGCGAAGGCCAAAGAGATCGTTCTTGAGACAAGAGAAAAGCTCCAGAAGGAGCAGCAGGCTCAGGAAAGTGAGGCTAGAGAAAGGAGATTTGAACTTCAGAAAAGTGAGAGAAGACTTCTTCAGAAAGAAGAGAATCTTGATCATAAGCAGCAAGAATTAGACGCACTGAAGCGACAACTAGGAGAGAGGGATGCTGCTCTTTCCGAGAAGGAAAAGTCAGCAGAAGAAAAGGAGCAGATGTGGAATGCTGAGCTCGAGAAAGTAGCTCAGATGACTCGTGATGAGGCAAAAGACCTGATTATCGAGCAGATGAAGATCAAGGCAGAGCACGATGGCCAGGTTTATGTCAACAAGATTGAGCAGGAAGCTCATCTCTTGGCAGACAAGAAGGCAAGAGACATCATCGTAACATCAATTCAGCGTCTTGCAACTGAGGTTTCCGGTGAGATTACAACAACTTCCGTAAATCTACCTTCAGATGAAATGAAGGGAAGAATCATTGGAAGAGAAGGTAGAAACATCAGAACTCTCGAGACATTGACTGGTGTAGATATCATCATCGATGATACTCCAGAGGCTGTTGTTATCTCATGTTTTGACCCTGTAAGAAAAGAAATTGCACGTGTAGCTCTCGAACGTCTTGTACAGGATGGAAGAATCCACCCAGCAAGAATCGAAGAGGTTGTTAATAAGGTATCTAAGGAAATCGGAAGAATCATCGTTGATGAAGGTGAAAAGGTTGTATTCGACCTTGGCATCCACAACGTTGGCACAGAGCTTATCAGAGCTCTCGGAAGACTTCATTTCAGAACATCTTATGGACAGAATGTTCTCCTTCACTCAAAGGAAGTTGCTGTTCTTGCTGGAATGATTGCTTCTGAGGTAGGCGCAGACGCTTCTGTTGCTATGAGAGGTGGTCTTCTTCACGATATTGGCAAGGGTGCTGAAACAGAGAGCGAAGCTAACCACGCAGAGCTTGGCGGTGAGCTTGTAAAGCGTCTTGGAGAGGATCCAAGAATCGTCAACTGCGTACTTGCACACCACAATGACGTTGAGCCAACTTGCCTTGAGGCAATCATTGTTCAGATTGCTGACGCTATCTCAGCAGCTCGTCCTGGAGCTAGAAGAGAGAGCCTGGATAACTACATCAAGCGCCTTGAGTCACTTGAGAATATCGCAAAGGGATTCGATGGTGTTGATAACGCTTATGCAATCCAGGCCGGCAGAGAACTTAGAATTATGGTTAACAGCGATGTTGTATCTGATGACGGAGCAAAGAAGATTGCTCAGGGCATTGCAGAGAGAATCGAAGCAGAGCTCAGATACCCAGGCAAGATCAAGGTAACAATCATCAGAGAGACAAGAGTCGTGGAGTATGCTAAATAAATGAGCGAAAATATCCGTGTCATGATGCTTGGAGATATTTCAGGCAGCGGAGGAATGGGAGCCCTTTTTTTGGGGCTCTCTTCCATTATCAAAGAACAGAAGATTGATTTTGTAATTGCAAATGGTGAAAATGCCGCAGCTGGCTTTGGTATTGCACCTGAAGATTACTATGCCATGAAGAAGCTTGGAATCAATGTAATTACAAGCGGAAACCATATTTGGCAGAAGGAAGAAATCTTCTCAGTCATGGAGAAGAATGATGACATTCTGAGACCTTTGAACTACCCGGAGCCATGCGTTGGCTGTGGATATACCATCAAGAGTCTTGGCAGTAAGGAAATCGGCGTTATCAATCTCCAGGGCAGAATCAACATGATGGCCATTGACGATCCATTCAAGAGAGTTGATGCAGCTCTTAGGGAGATTAGAAAGAGAACTCCTTATGTATTTGTTGACTTTCATGCAGAGGCCACTGAGGAGAAGGAGGCAATGGGCTTCTATCTCGATGGCAGGGTTACTGCAGTCGTTGGTACTCACACCCACGTTCAGACAGCTGATGAGAAGATTCTCCCAGAAGGAACAGCCTACATAACAGATTTGGGACTTACTGGAGTTTTGCACCAAGTTATTGGTTCAAGACCGGATAGGGCAATCGAAAGACAGCTGACTCAGCTTCCAATGAAGAGTGAGATTGCTGAGGGCAAGGCAAGTTTGCAGGGTGTTATCATTGAGTCAGATCCAAAAGGCAAGGCTGTATCTATCGAGAGATTTACCTATTGATGATTGAGCCGTCTGCGATAATGTAGATATCTTTGCATGTTACGGAAGCTCTTATTGTATTTTCAATCTGATTGTATGCAAGGGCAGGGTTCCTGCTGTTTATGATTTCTTTTGAGAATTCAGCAAATACAGTTCCACCTGCTTCAGAAACACCGACTAGTTCGGTGTTTTTTGGTATATAAGAGATAAAGCCTTTCTGAAGGTCACCTTCATCTGGTCCAGTGAGCAGGGCCTCTAGGGAAAGATGGAGCATATCTCTGGACTGGATCTCTATCTCGCGTTCTGCCATCACCTGTCCATTGATGGAATAAAGGAAAATTGGAATAGTTTCATATTCCTTTGTTGTCCTTTCCCTTATGTATTGCTCGAAGTGCTCTTTTATACCCAGGGACTTTATATTTTCCGAGGCTTTTGGATATGCAAAATAAACAAGAATGCCAGCATAGACTACAAGTAAAATAGTGAAAATAAGCTGATATCTTGTGCCTGAATGCTTGCTCATTCTTTTTTCCTTTTTGGAAATTGTACTTTATCTTTTTGGAGTGGACAACAGCTTGTTGCCCTATTGGATTAACGCATAAAGCCATATTTCTGCTTTAAGGTGCAAATAATCGTCTTAATCGCTAAAAACGATTGCCTCAATAGTATTGGTTGTAACGATTTATTTCTGTATACTATCATGATAGGTAGGGAAATAATCATTTTTTTCCATGCCCTTATGAGATAGATTGTTGCGTTTTAGTAGGAAATAGAATGAAAGAAAAACTTGATATCAGAAATAAAGCAGATATAGATACAAGCCTGCCATTGATCTCCATCATTGGTAGACCAAATGTAGGCAAGTCCACTCTTTTCAATAGACTCATTGGAAAGAGAAGGGCAATTACAGATCCAACACCAGGTGTAACAAGAGACCCTATTCCAGAGAGATGGCTTCTTGGCAACCATCCTGTAACACTCGTTGACTCAGGTGGTGTAAAGCTTGATCAGGAAGGCCTCGACTTCGCTGTTACAGAAAAGTCTCTCTCCCTTCTTGCAATGAGTGATGTAATCGTATTCCTTCTCGATGTTATGGAAATCACAGCAGAGGATATGATGCTCATCGAAGAGCTCAGACCATACATGGACAAGGTTGTGCTTGCTGTAAACAAAGTCGATAGCCCAGATAGAGAGGACTTGATCTGGAACTACTTCGTTTATGGCTATCAGAGAGTTGTTGGCATTTCAGCTGCACATGGACTTGGCATTGAGGAGCTTGAAGACTCAATTCTTGGCATGCTCAACCTCGAGAGAGTTGAGGAAATCCCTGAGGAGCCAGAGACAATCAAGCTCGCTATCATGGGAAAGCCAAACACAGGTAAGTCCACACTTACAAATCTTCTCACAGGCAGAGATATCTCAATTGTTTCAGATATCGCTGGTACAACAAGAGACGTAATGCGTGGCACTTTCATCTATAAGGGCACAGAATATACAGTTCTCGACACTGCTGGTATCAGAAGAAAGAGCAAGGTTGAGGAAGATGTTGAATATTACTCAGTAAATAGAGCTATTAAGACAATCGATGAGGCTGACGTTGTTCTTCTCATGATTGACGTTGTCGAGGGTCTTGCGGAACAGGATAAGAAGATTGCTCAGCTGATTGTTAGAAGAGGCAAGGGTGTTATCCTCGTACTCAACAAGATTGACAGACTCTCTGGTATGGCAAATGAGCTTGAAGCAATCAAGGATAGAGTAAGATTCCTCTTCCCAATTCTCAACTTTGCGCCACTGATGCCTATCTCAGCTCTCGAAGGACAGGATATTGGCAAGCTTCTCGATATGGTATGGAGTGTTTGGAGACAGCTTAACAAGCGTGTAGATACTTCAGATGTAAATATGGCGCTCAAGGCATGGACAGAGCAGCAGGAACCTCCAAGAGGTCCTCAGGGCCACTTCAAGGTTCTCTATGGCACACAGGTAAGCGAGAATCCAGTAAGATTCCTCTTCTTCGTAAATAGAATTGCTCAGTTCCCAGATACTTATGTCTCATACCTCAAGAACTGCATCAGAAAAGATTTCGGATTCTCTTATGTTCCTGTTGAAATCTCTCTCAGAGAGAGAAGGAGAAATCCATCTCTCAACCAGAAGGGACCAAGCGGCAAGGAGATTGAGGTTCAGAAGATCATAAAGAGAAATACAGTAGCTCCATCTTCCAAGAAGGGTATTTCCAAAAAGCCTGGTGGAAAGGCAAGAATTGGAAAGCAGGAAGAGAAGGCTAAGGCAATAGTAAGAAATTCAAAGCAGAAGGCTAAAAAGAGATAATGGGTTACGCTTCAGAACACAATATCAAGGCAATCTGCTTTGATATCGATGGAACATTTTATCCAAAGTGGAAGATGGATTGGCGCCTTTTAAAGGCATCGATCTTCCATCTCCCATTTGCTCTGAAGTACAACTCAATGAGAAAGAGAGTCCGCAGAGAGGATGGCTATGGCGAGTTAGAGCCAATGAGCTATGACGAGATAAGCAAGAGATCTGCGCTCTATGTCTTTGGAGATGATAGCCCTGAGAGTGCTGCACGATACAGAAGGATGGAAAAGAAGATTTTCCACGATCAGTGGGAAAGGTCTTATCTGAATCTCAAAAGTGCACCAGGGGTGAAGAAAACCCTCGAAAAGGCAAAGAAAGAGGGCTTCAGGATGGCAGCTCTTTCAGACTTTCCTATTGGTGTTAAGCTCAAAGCTATGGGGATTGAAGACAAGTTTGAACTGATTCTGTCATCAGAGGACATTGGACACTTCAAGCCAGCTATGACTCCTTTTAGGGCACTTCAGAATGGGCTTGGCTTAAAGCCTGAAGAGATTCTCTATGTTGGAGATAGCTATACAAAGGATATTCTCGGTGCTAATAGCGCTGGAATGCACTCATGCCTGATCTTCGCAAAGAAAAAGAGCGAGTATGAGAAGGCCGATATCATTGCTGCTGACTGGGAAGAGTTTTTCAGCAAGGTCTTTTAGAAAGGATTGATATGAATAATACGTATTTGCTAATTGGTGGTGTTTTCGTAGCTAACTTGATTATCTCTCTTATTCTGAGAATTTCCCTTAAGAACAGTAAGTCAATGAAGAAGACGAACGATAGATTCAACGCCTATAGAAAAGAAACCAACATGAATATCCAGAAGCTGGAGGAAACCTACAAGAATTGTGAGCAGGGCATCACAATGAGGATTGAGGAAGCCAACAGCGTAATTGCTCAGGTAGCAGAAACATTGGATATCATCTTCGTGCATCAGAAAGAGCTTTCACAGCTTGATGATGTATGCAAAAACTATAAGATTGCACTTGAAAAGCTTAAGATACAGACAGAGCAGGCAGAGGCTAGAATCCATGCAGTTCAGGCAGAGGTGAGAAAGGCTGAGGCTGTAGACAGCTTCGTTATCCAGTTCCAGCAGGATGCTGAGCGTCTTACAAACCAGATGCAGGACTTGAAGTCCGAATATGTTCGCCTTGTAGCATCAACAGAGCAGGCACTCAAGGTTGCTGGCCAAAATCAGATGGACGAGAACAATCAGATGCTTTCCTCCTTTGCAGTTTCCCTTGAGCGTTTCAAGCTTCAATTTTCAGATTTCATCGCTTCCGAGAAAGCAGGCTTTGCAGATATCTGCAGACAGCAGGAGATTATTGCAAGCAACAATCTAAATGTTCTTTCTGAGAAGAGCCTTGAAATCCATGAATCTATCGATCAGGCAATGGCTAATCGTGCATCCTTCAGAGGAGAGCTTGAGAATTCCACAAGCGAGCTTGAGGAAAGAAGAGATGAGGCTATTAAGGCTATATCTGATGCAGCTGAACTGCATCAGAATGCAATTAAGGCATTTGGGGACAGCGAAGAGAATTCACTCCAGGCATCGCTTAAGGCGAAGGAAGAAGAAATTGCCAAGACTATCGAAAGCTTCGGCATGAGCATGCAGGTTGAGGCAGATAAGGTATCTGCATCAGTATCAGAGCTCGAAGAGAGAAGAAATACTGCAATTGCAACAATCGAAGAAGCTGAGAAGAGATATGCAACAGAGCTCAAGCACTTCTATGATGAATCTTCAGAGATGCTTGTTAAGCAGATTTCTGAAAGAGAAGCTGCAGTAAAGACTACAATCGATAGCTTCTCATCAATCATGGAAGAGAAAGAAACTGGCATCAACTCTGCAATAGCATCTCTTGATGAGAGAGCGGAAGCTCTATCCAATACCATCTCTGAAAAGTTTAAAAATGAAACAGAGAATGTCGAGCTTGCATTGAGAAGGCTTGAGGATAGCAAGAATATTTCTGTAACTGACTTCACAGAGAAGATGATGAAGGAAGAGGAGAAGGTTGAACAGTCAATTCTCAAGCTTGAGGGCAAGAGAGACCTCGCTGTTTCTATCTTCGAAGATAAGATTGCAGAGAAGGAAGAGCAGGCAGCAACAGCACTCAATACAATCGACAATAGAAGAGAGCAGGTTATCCTAGACCTTGAAAATGCTGTTACAGCAAAGAAGGAAGAGCTCAAGACAACACTCGATTCTATGGATTCAGAGCGTGAAGCTTATGTTGTAAAGTGCAGGGAAGCACTCGATAAGAGCTTCTCTGAGGTTGTTGCAGAGAGCGATGTCCAGATTGGCAAGCTCAAGGTCGTAGGTGATGAGATGATGAGGCATCTAGCTGAAAGAATTAGCGATTCCAAGGAAGCTGTCATCCTCTTGAATGAGACCTCTAGAGAGAAGATCAATGAGTCTATCGACACACTCTCCACTGTAGAGAAGAGGATTGCAGATCAGAAGGAAAAGCTTGCCTCTCTCGGTGAGGAAATAACATCAAAGAAGCAGCAGGTTTGGGAGCTCAATATGAAGCTCACTGAATCACAGCAGCAGCTTGAGACGATCCAGGGTGATATGACTAAGGCTCAGGATGAAGCAACGCAAGCTAAGGCAACAAGGGTTCAAGAAGAGGCAAACATCCTCCGTCTCAAGGCCCAGAGCACCAAGATTAAGGCTCAGAAGGATGAGGAAGAAGGCGATAGATCATCTAGAAAGGCCAAAGCAAGAAGACCTCAGGATATGTTTGAAGCGTTCCCTGAAGACATCTTCATTGGAGAGGAGGAGAGCGTAAAGCTTGAGGATGACTAAAATAATTTAGATAATATGCTTGCCGTTTTCATGCAATGCTATTATCTTTCTTCAAGGCTGGGCTCTAGATGCCCTCACGAAAGATTATGAAAAAAGAAAAGAACAATATAAAGAAAGGCAAAGGAAGGGATAAAATGGCAGAATCAGAGGAAGTTCTCAAAGAAGATATTCCTGTAAATGACAATGCTGACGCTGTGGATGCAAAGGACGATGTTGCAGTTCTTGCTGACAAAGTTGCAGAGCTCGAAGGCATAATTGCGACAATGAAGGAAGATGAGCTTAGACGTGCTGCAGATACAGAGAACTATAAGAGACGTCTTAGACTCGACAAGGAGAACGCAGTTAAGTATGCTAATGAGCAGCTTATTAGCGACCTTTTGACTCCAATCGACAATTTCGCAAGAGCCATCGAGGCCGCCGACAAGAGCCAGGACTTCGAGTCTATGAAAACTGGTGTAATTATGGTTCAGGATCAGCTTCTTTCTGTTCTTAGGGAGAGATGGGGTCTTGAGGCAATAGATGCTAAGGACAAGGACTTCGATCCAAACGAAATGGAAGCTTACTCAGTTATCGAAGATGAGAATCTCAAGACAGAGAAGGTAGTCCAGGAGTTCATCAAGGGCTGGAAGCTCAATGGAAAGGTCCTCAGAACTGCAAAAGTTCTCGTAGGAAAGCCAAAAGAGAATTGACGATAATTGAATCGGCAATTATCTTTTGTACGGGTTAAATAAGAATTATTAATGGAGATAAAATAAAATGGGAAAGATTATAGGTATCGACCTTGGTACAACTAATAGCTGCGTAGCAGTTATGGATGGCAACGAGCCAGTAGTTATCACAAACAGCGAAGGTGACAGAACAACTCCTTCTGTTGTTGCATTCAAGGGCGATGAGCGCCTCGTTGGCAAGCCTGCAAAGAACCAGATGGTCACAAACCCAGTAAATACCATCTACTCAATCAAGAGATTCATGGGTAGAAAGTTCCATGAAGTAGCAGAAGAAATCAAGATGGTTCCTTATAAGGTAGTAGCAGGTCCAAACGACGAAATCAGAATTGATATCAATGGAAAGCTTTATTCACCACAGGAAATCTCAGCAATCGTTCTTCAGAAGATGAAGAAGACAGCAGAGGACTTCCTTGGCGAGTCAATCACAGAAGCAGTTATCACAGTTCCAGCTTACTTCAACG
>JAGBWX010000126.1 GCA_017629575.1 Spirochaetales bacterium
GTAGACTGGATCATTGACCAGATCAATGAAAACAGCGACTTCAATGGAGACGTAATGATGGTACAGCCTCTTGCACAGGGTATGGGCAAGATGATCAACGACCAGAACGGTCTCTACACAACAGTCCTCAGAGTCGTTCAGAAAGGAAAGCCAGTAGAGGAATTCAGAAAGATAACATCCGTAAGAGGTTGTATTAACCCTTACTCAGAATATGACGCATACATCGCACAGGCAGCTAACCCTGACCTCAGATTTATCGTATCAAACACAACAGAAGCAGGTATTTCATATCACGCTGGCGACAAGCTCGAAGACAAGCCACAGGTATCATTCCCTGGCAAGGTTTGCGCATTCCTCTATGAGAGATTCAAGGCATTTGCTGGTGCAGCAGACAAGGGCATCATCTTCATCCCTTGCGAACTCATCGACAAGAACGGCGACAACCTCAAGAGAATCGTTCTCCAGTATGCAGCAGAATGGAATCTCCCAGCTGAATTCACAGCATGGGTAAACGAAGCTTGTGACTTCTGCAACTCTCTCGTAGACAGAATCGTTCCAGGCTATCCAAGAGCAGAAGCAGAAGATATCTGCAACCGCCTCGGTTATAAGGACAACCTCCTTGATGCAGCAGAAATCTTCCTTCTCTGGGTTATCGAATGCCACGGAAAGACACACGAAGACGAGCTTCCAACAGACAAGGCTGGCGTTAACGTAATCTGGACAGACGATATGTCTTTCTACAGAACAAGAAAGGTTAGAATCCTCAATGGCGCTCACACAATGACAGTTCTCGCAGCTCATCAGGCTGGCCTCAACACTGTTGAAGAGTGCATCAAGAGCCCACTCATCTACCCAATGATGGAAAAGGGCCTCTTCGAAGAAATCATCCCATCAATGGACGGCGACAAGGATCAGCTCGTTCAGTATGCAAAGGATGTTCTCGAGAGATTCGCTAACCCATACATCGTTCACCTTTTGATGTCTATCTCACTCAACTCAGTTTCAAAGTTCAAGACAAGAGACCTCCCATCACTTCTTGGTTACATCCAGAAGAAGGGCGAGCTTCCATCAGTTCTCACATTTGCACTCGCAGCTCTCATCAGCTTCTACGAAGGCAAGATCACAGAAGATGGCACAGCACTCATCGGCAACAGAAACGGCGAAGAGTACAGAATCCAGGACAGCCCAGAGGTTCTCAAGAAGTTCGACGAACTCTACAGCGCATCATACAAGTGCAATGGCTGCAAGAGTGCTGCACTCGCTAAGGGCATCCTTTCAGAGTCAGCATGGTGGGGTCAGGATCTCACAGCAGTAGAAGGCCTTGAAGAAAGAATCGCAGCATGCCTCAAGTCAATTTGGGACAACGGCATCGAAGAGACAATCAAGAATCTCTAATAGTAGGTAAAAATGGAAACAAAGCTTATCAAAATCAATAGCCTCGACAATGTTGCAGTAGCTATTCAGGCTCTTTTCAAGGGTGACGTTGTTGATGTAGAGGGCGAAGCTTTTACACTTCTTTCAGATATCCCAGCAGGGCACAAGGTTGCCCTGAAGGATATCAACAAGGATGTTCCTGTAATCAAGTATGGCTACCCAATCGGAGCTGCAAAGGAAGACATCCAGAAGGGTCAGCATGTTCACGCATTCAATATCCGCACTCTTCTCTCTGAGTCTGCAGAATACTCATACAACGAAGAGATGGCTAAGGAATATGTAGAGGAGTTCCTCCTTGATCAGAAGAGATGGGAAGGCCACGTTCCTGCAATCCAGGCTTACGAAAGAAAGGATGGCAGAATCGGCATCAGAAACTCCCTTTGGATTGTTCCTACAGTTGGCTGCGTAAACGGCATTGCAAAGAAGCTCGAAGCTTGGGGCAACGAAACTCTTGGCATTGAGGATGGAGTACATGCATGGATTCACCCATACGGCTGTTCACAGATGGGCGATGACCACGAGAACACAAGAAAGATTCTTGCAGATCTCGTTCATCATCCAAATGCTGGCGGCGTCCTCGTTCTCGGTCTTGGTTGTGAAAACAATACAATGGCAAGCTTTAAGGAGCTTGTTGGGGAAGTTGATACAACTAGAGTTAAGTTCCTCGTAGCTCAGGAATGCGAAGATGAAATTGCAGATTCCAAAGTTCTCATGGAAGAGATTGCAGCAGAAATCAGAAAGGACAAGAGAACTGCTCAGCCTATGAGCAAGCTTGTTGTAGGCTTCAAGTGCGGTGGTTCTGATGGTCTTTCAGGCATCACAGGCAACCCTCTCGTAGGTCGCTTCTGCAATGAGCTCACAGCAATGGGCGGCACAGCAATTCTTACAGAAGTTCCAGAGATGTTCGGTGCAGAGCAGATGCTCATGAACAGAGCTGTAAGCAAGGAAATCTACGAAGAGACAGTTAACCTTATCAACTCTTTCAAGGATTATTTTGTGCAGCACAATCAGGTAGTTTACGAAAACCCATCACCAGGCAACAAGGCAGGCGGCATCTCAACACTCGAGGACAAGTCACTCGGCTGTGTCCAGAAGGGTGGAAGAGCTCCTGTTTATGCAGTTCTCAAGTATGGTGATGTTGCATCCGTAAAGGGTCTTAACCTTCTTCTTGGACCAGGCAACGACATCGTATCTACAACAGCACAGACAGCAGCAGGTGCACACATGATTCTCTTCACAACAGGAAGAGGAACTCCACTCGGAGCTCCAGTTCCAACAGTGAAGGTTGCAACTAACGGCAATCTTTCTGCTCACAAGTCAAATTGGATTGACTTCAATGCAGGACAGATGCTCGACAAGGATCCACAGGAAGTAACAAACGAGTTCATCTCACTCATCACTGCAATCGCAAATGGCGAAAAGCATACAAAGAACGAAATCAACGGCTATGCTGAGATTTCCCTTTTCAAGGACGGAGTAATACTATGAAGCCTTTCATGGATAAAGATTTTCTTCTTGAGACAGAGACAGCTAAGAATCTTTACAACGCATATTCAAAGGATATGCCAATCTTTGACTATCACTGCCATCTCATTCCAGAGCAGATTGCAACAAACAAGAAGTTTGACAACATTTCAGAGATTTGGCTTGGTGGCGACCACTACAAGTGGAGACAGATGAGAACTTGCGGCTTTGATGAAAGCATCATCACAGGCAAGGACACAGATCCATTCGTAAAGTTCATGGCTTGGGCTGAAACACTCGAAAACCTTATTGGAAACCCACTTTATCACTGGACTCACCTCGAGCTTCAGAGATACTTCGGCATCACAGAGGTTCTCAGCAGAAAGACAGCAAAGAAGATTTATGACGAATGTAACTACAAGCTTCAGAATGACCCAGACCTCACAGTATGGGGAATCATGAAGAAGTTCAATGTATATGCTGTTGGTACAACAGACGATCCAGCAGACGACCTTAAGTGGCACAAAGTAATCAGAGATGAAGGCAAGTGCCCTGCTAAGGTTCTCCCATCATACAGACCAGACAAGGCTCTCAACATCAACAAGCCAGAATTTGCAGACTACATTGCATCACTTGCTAAGGCTGCAGAGATGGAAATCAAGAGCGTTAAGGATGTAATCACAGCTCTCGAAAAGAGACTCGACTTCTTTGTAGAGATGGGCTGTAAGGCATCTGACCACGCACTCGAAGTATGTCCATGCACATTCTGGACAGAAGCAGAAGTTGAAGCAGTATTTGCAAAGAAGATGGCTGGCGAAACTCTCTCAGCTTGCGAAATCGATGCATACAGAACATTCGTTCTCACAGCACTCAGCAAGATGTACAGAGCTAAGGACGTTGCAATGCAGTGCCACTTCGCTTCAATCAGAGATAATAACAAGAACATGTTTAAGCTCCTCGGACCAGACACAGGTTTCGATGCATCTTTGGACAAGGACCTTGCAGAAGGTGTTTCAATGTTCTTTGGTAACCTCTCTGAGACAAACGATATTCCAAAGACAATCTTCTACTCATTAAATCCTAAGGATTACTACTCTTTAGGCACTCTTATGGGTTGCTGGCAGGGTGATGGAATCAAGGGCAAGATTCAGCTTGGATCAGGCTGGTGGTTCTGCGATCACAAGGATGGAATGGAAGAGCAGATGAAGGTTCTTGGAAACCTTGGCATGCTTTCAGCATTCATTGGTATGCTTACAGACTCAAGAAGTTTCCTTTCTTACTCTAGACACGAATACTTCAGAAGAATACTCTGTAATCTCCTGGGCAACTGGGTTGAAAATGGAGAAGTTCCAAACGATGAAGAAATGCTTGGCGAGATTGTAAAGGGAATCTCCTTCAACAACGCTAAGACATACTTCGAAGGAAAGTAATAGTGGAAAGAGAAAACGACGAAAAGCAGATGAGCGCTGTAGGAAGGACAATTGCCATCCTCGAAGCGCTTAGCAAAGAAGAATGCATTAATCTTGAAAGTTTAGCTAAGACAACAGGTCTACCTAAAGCTACACTTCTGCGTTTTCTCTCATCACTGACAAACTTGGGATATGTATATCGCGATGATGCCGATAGATATCATCTTACTCTAAAGATGTTCTCCATCGGCTCTAGAAGCCTTAATCATATGGACCTCATCAACATTGCAAAGCCTTATACAAAGAAGCTTGCTAATGATCTTGGAGAGACTGTTCATATGGGTATTCTTGAGGATGATGAAGCAATCTACATCCTCAAGGAGGAATCATCTTTCACAATTAGAATGCACTCTAGAGTTGGAAAGTCCATCCCTCTCTACTGTACAGCAATTGGTAAGATATTCCTCTCTGAAATGTCTGAGAAGGAACTTGATAGATATATCATGAGCCACTCAATGAAGCCTTTCACACCTAAGTCCATCAGAGGCGAAAAAGCCTTGAAGGAAGAGCTTAAGAGAGTTAGGGGAAGAGGATGGTCCATCGATGATGAGGAGCACGAGCAGAACATCATGTGTCTCGGAGCACCTATCAAGGACTACACAGGAAAGACTATTGCCGCAATCTCAGTCTCCTGGCCTCTCTTCAGATTCGACAAGGGCAACTTCCAAACGACTGTGGAAAGAATCAAAGAGACAACATTAGAGCTTTCTCACATTCTTGGATATACTGGTAACTAGTAAGTCCTTTCAATACAATAAAAAAGCCATTGGTTTAATCCCAATGGCTTTTTTCTTTATCCGAATCAATTAGATTGTGATGTTACCAATCTTTTCGTAGTACTTGAGAAGTGCACTGTGGTCATCCTTCTCTGCACCATCACACTTGAGAGCCTGCATCATTTCCATGAGCTGGCCTGTGAGAGGAACAGGTGCTGATACTGCATGAGCAGCATTGAGTGCGTTGTTGAGGTCCTTGATGTGGAGCTCAATTCTGAAGCCTGGCTTGAAGTTGTGGTTAATCATCATAGGAGCCTTTGCATCCATTACTGTTGAACCTGCTAAGCCACCTCTGATTGCCTTATATACGAGCTCAGGATCTGCACCGCACTTCTTTGCGAATGAGAGAGCTTCTGCTACAGCTGAGATATTAACAGCAACAACAATCTGGTTTGCAAGCTTTGCAATGTTACCTGCGCCTAATTCACCAACATATGTTACTGAACCAGCCATGCACATGAGAAGATCGTAGTACTTCTCGAATGTTTCCTTCTTACCGCCAACCATTACAGAGAGTGTGCCATCGATAGCCTTTGGCTCACCACCTGAAACAGGAGCATCAAGCATATCAACACCGAGCTTCTCAAGCTCTGCACCAATCTTCTGGCTTTCAACTGGATCGATTGAGCTCATGTCAATAAGTGTTGTGCCAGGCTTTGCTGTCTCTGCAATACCCTTTTCGCCGAATACAACAGCTCTAACATGTGGGCTATTTGGAACCATTGTGATGATCTGGTCACAGAGTGCTGCAACTTCTGCACTGCTCTCTACTGCTACGCCACCACATGCTACAACTTCTTCAACTGCAGCCTTATTGAAATCGAAAACTACTACTTCATGACCCTTCTTGAGAAGGTTCTTACTCATTGGCTTACCCATGATACCGAGGCCAATAAATCCTACTTTCATTATATGTCTCTCCTATTAATTTCTTTATTAGTCAAGATAGCCAGCCTTAACAAGCTGCTCTCTAAGCTTTTCCATCTGTCCGTTTGGTGAACACTTGCTTGGAAGATATGGTTCGCCGAGCTTTCTTCCGAGAAGATTGCCATAGTCCTTTGTTGCTACTGGGAAGCTTGAAGCATCCATCTGAAGTCTAATTGGATTAAGCTTGAACTGTGCTTCCATAGAACCCTGGATATCACCATCGATGTACTTGTGATAGATTTCACTTACAATCTGTGGGAGGAAGTTTGCTGTGCAGCATACAGCTCCAACTGCGCCAACGCAAAGTCCGCTATAGATAAGAGTATCCTTGCCACAAAGAACTCTGAAGCCTACATCTCTGTTTCTTCTTACGAACTCCATTGTCTGTGTGATGTCGCCTGAACTATCCTTCATGCCAACAACGTTGTCATAAGTATGGCAGAGGCGCTCAACGATATCCTGGCTAATTCCATAACCAGTTCTTCCTGGGTTGTTGTAAAGAAGCATTGGAGCGCCAGAAACGCTCTTTGCGATTGTTTCGAAGTGAGTATAAAGCTCATCAGCTGTTGGCTTAATGAACATTGGCTGGAGAACAGAAACACCATCTGCGCCATTCTCAAGACCCATGTTTGCAATTCTTACACACTTAGAAGTTCTAACAGCACCAACACCCATGTAAATTGGGACCCTCTTTGCTGTCTGGTCAACGATAATCTTGAGGACATCCTTCATTTCATCCTCTTCCTGCATATAGAACTCGCCATTTGAGCCAAAAGCAAGAATACCGTCAATTCCGCCATCGATCATGAAATCAATGTGGTCTCTGAGTGCCTTTTCATCCACCTTTTCGTCCTCGCCAATTGGAGTTACGATTGGTGGGATAATACCCTTAATGAAATCTACGTTCATATTAAGATCTCCTCTATGTCCCAATATAAATAATTTATTCTATTAGCACAAGTTAACCTAACAATATTAGCATTCAATCTGGTATGCTGGGCTAACATTAACATTTGTAGAGCTTATCTTAAGCTCTGCATTTCTTACCCTGATTCCTCTATATGAGCTCTCAGGAATTCCATTGTACATCTCAATCTCAAGACCATCTTCTGGAGTCTCAGAAAGAAGGAATGAACAATCCTCAATTACAAAGTTCTTAACAGGAGCCTCAGGAAGACCAACGATGAAGCCTGCAGATGCTCTGCAATTTTCAGCAACAAGACCCTTGAGAGAGATATCCCAAATCATTGGTGTTGCCTCATTGATTTCCTGCTTCTCAAGAGAGTAGAGAACAGGGTCATTGGAACCCCATCTGTAATACATATTTACAGTAACAGGGCAAATTACATCTTCCATATAAGTATCTTCTACTCTGATTGAATGGATTTTTCCGCCTCTGCCTCTTCTTGTCTTGATTCTGACGCCTCTATCTGTTCCAAGGAATTTGCAACCCTTTACAAATACATCATGCACACCAGCTGCTGTTTCGCTTCCGATTACAAATCCGCCGTGAGCGTGCTTGACTGTACAGTTAATCATCTCGATATGAGATGTTGGGATGCCTGCCTTGATTCCCTCATCTCCACTGCCACTCTTCATTGCAATGCCATCATCGCCAACATCTACATAGCTATTTTTGATAGTTACATAGCTTGATGACTCGATATCAATGCCATCTGTATTTGGTGTGTCATATGGATTGATAACCTTGACAGAGTCAATTTCAAGATGGTTGCTGTAAACTGGATGGAGAGTCCAGAATGGACTATTTGTCAAAGTAAAGCCAGAAAGCTTTACATTATTGCTCTTGTAAATCTGCATCAAAGGAGGTCTCAGGAACTGACACTGTCTGCCACCACCGCCACCTGGCTGATTCTTGTAGTTTGGATTGAGCTTTGCAATTGCCTTCTCTACATCAAGAACTGGCTCTGGCTGCTCTGCTCTTCTATAGAAGATATAGTCCCACCACTTTCTTCCATTTCCATCGATGATTCCTGGACCCTCAATAATGACGTTATCGGCATTCATGATTCCTACGAGAGGATGCATAGCATAGCAGTCTACGCCTTCCCATCTGGTCATTACAGGAGGATATGCAGCAAAGTCATCTACAAATGAAAGAACAGCTCCTTCTTCAAAGATGATATGGCTTCCTGAAACAACATCGATTGGACCTGTGAGATATACTCCGGAAGCAAATACGATTGCATCTTTGCCTGCTGTCTCTGCAATAGCATTGTTGATGATTTCTGTGTTGAGGAACTTTCCATCCGCAACAGCACCGAATTCAGAGATGTATCTATTCATAATCAGAGAACCTCCGGCCTCTCAATCTCAAGAACAGCAAGCATGAATGGACCAAAGCCCTGAAGGTTGTCAGTAACCCTTGGCTCTCTTGTTGTGTAGTACTCATAAGTTCCATCTCTGAATGGACACTCTGGATAGTACTTGCCAAGGCCTGCACCTCTGCAGATGTCATTAAGGTGAAGACCTTCTTCATCCTCTGAAACCTTCAAATCAATAAGACCTTCATAGCCCTTTTCTGCAGCACGTCTAGCAATAATTGCCTTCTCCTCTGGCAGATATTTCTTTCTTGCCATCTTTGCGAGGAAGTATACAAACATTGAAGTAGCAGAAGACTCGAGGTAGTTGTTCTCCTCACCCATTCTATCTACAACCTGGTACCACATACCGCTTTCATCCTGATAGCTGAGAAGTGGATCGACTAAGCTCTGAGCCAGCTTGATGAGTCTTGCTCTGTAGTCTGCAAATCTCTCTTCAACAGGGATGAAATCAAGAGCATCTACCAATGCCATTACGTACCAGCCCATAGCACGAGCCCATACGCATTTTGATAATCCCGTCTCTTTATCACACCATGCCATCTGCTTAGATTCATCCCATGCGTGAATAAGAAGACCATTATGCTTAAGTGTCTTTGTGTAAATCAGTTCAAACTGGTAAACAAGGTCCTTAAGACAGCTTTCGATGTCTCCATATGCCAAAGCATAACGAATATAGAAGGAACCCTGCATATATAAGCCATCAAGCCACATCTGATTTGGATAGATTTTCTTGTGCCAGAATCCACCGGAAGGAGTTCTTGGCTGGTTCATGAGCATCTTAAAGAAGAGATCAAGATTTCTCTTATACTTTTCATCTTTAGTCTCTTCATAGAAATTGAAGAAGTTCTTTCCTGGGCTAATCTGATCCATGCTGAACTCTTCATAATCGAAGTCCTTGATTGTGCCATCTTCATTGAAGAAAAGCTCGAATCTGTTTCTTACCCAATCACAGAAATCCTGTCTTCCAAGAGCCTTTCCTACTCTATAGAGACACTCAAGGCCAAGGCCATTTACGTAATCGTAGAATGCTTTCTCTGGTGTGTACCATGTCATCATAGACTCTGCGAGTCTTTCGATTAACTTTCCTTTTTCAATTGCCATCTCAACTCCCCTTATGAGAAATCAAGGATTACCTTGAGCCACTTTCCTGAGTGGTCTGCGAAATCCTTGAAAGCATCTGCTGCATCTGTGAACTTGTACTTCTTTGTTATGAACTTAGAAAGGTCGATTTCCTTCTTTGATGCTCTTTCGATTGTATCGAGGAAGTCTGCCTTCAAAGCGTTTCTAGAGCCGAAGATGTTAAGCTCTTTCTTCTGGATGAGTGTGAAGTTGAAATCAAGGTTCTTCTTTCCAACGCCAATCAAAACAACTCTGCCACCAAAGGCTACTGCATCGATACAATTCTGGAATGTTGAAGGAAGACCAACGGCCTCAACTGTCACATCAAAGCCATAACCATCTGTTGCTTTTGCAACTGCATCTGCAAATGCCTCTGGAGAGCTGTTTACAATATACTTTGTAAAACCAAACTCTGCAGTGCTCTTAAGCTTGTCCTCTGAGATGTCGCAAAGGTAAACGTCTGCACCAAGAGATCTTGCATATACTGCAGCTGTCAATCCAATTGTGCCAGAACCGATGATAAGAACCTTATCTCCATTCTTTACGCCCGCTCTATCGATTCCGTGTCTTCCAATACAGAATGGCTCAACTACAACAAGCTCCTCAGCGCTGAGACCCTTGCCATCATAAACTCTCTCAATTGGCATTACAAAGTATTCGGAGAATCCACCTTCTCTTTGAACACCCATTGTCTGATTGTCCATGCATGCATTAACTGTTCCATGGTTGCAGGAATAACAGTGTCCACAGTTAAAATATGGATTGCATGTTACAAGCTGACCTGGCTTGAGAGAACATTCCTTGTCGCCAGCATTAACAGAAACAACCTCTGCGCAAAGCTCATGTCCAGGAATCTGAGGATATGAGAAGTAAGCGAACGTACCTCTATAGGAACCAAGATCGCTACCACAGATACCACCATATACGAGCTTGAGAAGAACCTCTCCCTCTTTTGCAACAGGCATGGCCTTTTCTACTATCTCGACCACTCCAGGAGCTTGAATCATTACAGACTTCATAATAGACCTCCGAAAATCATCTATATTTTACACTAAATTTTCTTCTTGTGTTGTATACAACAGATTATCTAACCAGTAATTGAATTTGTCAAATCCTCTACGGTTAATTCTTCGCCAATTTATGAAATTGGAAATATTGATTTACAATCTCCATACCCTCCTAATAACCTACACAATCACTTGTCTATAAATACCTTATCATTAATATAATTACGGAAAATTCCGTACTTTCTTTGTAAAAATACTGTTTCTTTTGACATTTTGGCCTTTTGTATGGAATTTTTTTTTGACAATGGATGATTTGTTGCATACAATAGCGTTTAGGGTGATTATCGTGGAAAAAAAGAGTCTGCAGAAAACTGCCTATCTTGCGATACGAGGAAAAATCATAAACTGCGAATATCCTTCTGGCTGCATGCTTAATGAAGAAGCGCTAAGAGAAGAGCTGAATATGAGCAGAACTCCCGTAAGAGAAGCAATCAGTAGGCTGGAACAGGAGGGGCTTGTTTCTGTAAAGCCAAAGAAGGGAATCTTAGTGCTTCCTCTTTCTTTGGAAGACATTAACAACATATTTGAAATCCGAAAGATATTTGAAACATATGCACTCTCAACATATGGTCGAATAATTTCTGACGGGCAGTACTATCAGATATATGATAGACTCAAGACTCCTTATTCTGGCGAAGACATCGAAGAGTTCTTTAGACTCGATGATGACTTTCACGACCTGATAATGTCCCCCATAAACAATAAATATATTCTTCAGGCTTGTTCAACGATTCATGCGCAGAACAGAAGACTCAGAGTCTTATCTGGAATCATGAACGATTCAAGAATGGAGGAAACAAGACATGAGCACATGGAAATCATAGGGCTCTGTCTTAAGCATGAGTGGGAAAAAGCGGCATCAAAGCTAGCAGATCATCTGATGAATGCAAAGAAAGCTGCTTTCCACCAGTTTCTCTCATGCAAAAAATGACGCCCGAAAGGCTGAATGAGGAAAATCTATATTTCGCAATAGCAATAGAACGAAATATAAGGAGGATAATAATGAAAAGCAAGGATTACTTTACAAAACTTGGAAAAGACCTCAATAGACAGAAAAGTATCTACCTTCTTCTGTTCATCCCAATTGTGGTTTATTTCATCTTTAAGTATATCCCTATTTGGAATGCACAGATTGCATTCAGAAACTTCAAGTCTGTTAGATATGGTATCTTAGGAAGCACTTGGGTTGGCTTAGACAACTTCAAGGAGTTCGTAAATTCATACTATTTCTGGACTCTCATCAGAAACACTCTCATGTACAGCTTTGGAAAGATCATCTTCAGCCTTCCATTGTCAATCATGCTTGCTATCGCTATTTATGAGTGTCGTGTTAAGTGGCTCAGAAAGACTGTTCAGACTCTCTCCTACCTTCCTCACTTCCTCTCTTGGGTTATCATGTACGGTATTATCCTCTCTCTCTTCTCACCAAGTGATGGTATCGTTAATGACATAATCAAGATGACAGGCGGAAAGGCTGTTGACTTCCTCACAAATGCTAAGGCATTCCCATGGCTGGTAATCTTCTCAGATGCATGGAAGGAAATGGGTTGGTCAGCAATCATCTTCATTGCAGCTCTCATGGGTATTGACGTATCTCTCTTCGAAGCAGCAATGGTAGAAGGTGCAAACAGCTGGCAGAGAGTAAAGTACATCACACTCCCAGCAATCAGACCTGTTATCGTAACAGTTCTTCTCCTCAAGCTCGGTACAATCTTCGAAGCAGGTTTCGGTCAGATCTTCATGCTCTACAGCCCAGCTGTATATAGCGTTGGTGATATTATCGATACTTGGGTTTATAGACAGGGTCTTCTCGATGGACGCTTCGGCCTTGCAACAGCAGCTGGCCTCTTCAAGGGCTTCATCGGTATGCTTCTCCTCTTCGCATCTAACTACTTCTCTAAGAAAGTATCCGAATCTTCATTGTTCTAAAGGAGGCTGTAAAAATGGGTAAGAAAAAGACAACTGAATCAGTAGCAGTCAGACTCACAGCAGCTGACAGAACATTTAACGTCATCATCAATACAATCATGGGAATCCTTCTCTTTATTATCGCTCTGCCTCTCTGGTCAACAATCACACTTTCATTCAGACCAGCAGATTTCATCGGTACATATATTGAAGGTATGTTCATGGCACCTTGGAATTGGTCATTCGATGCTTATAAGTCACTCTTAGGCAACAACGGCTTCCTTCTTGCTTTCACAAACAGCTTGAAGATCCTTGTCTACGGTGTTGCAGTAGCTCTTCTCTTGACAATTCCAATTGCATACGGACTTTCCATTAAGGATCTTAGAGGTAAGAAGTTCCTTACTATCTATATTATTATTCCTTATGTATTCAACGTTGGTATCGTTCCTACATACATCTTGATCGCAAAGGCTGGTCTCACAAACAACCTCGCATCTGTATTCCTCCCAACTTGTATCTCAACATACAACTGTCTCATCATGAGAAGCTTCTTCGAAGGCATCCCTGGCGAGCTTAGAGAAAGTGCAAGTATCGACGGTTGCAGCGAATTCCAGACTCTCGTAAAGATCATGCTTCCATTGTCAAAGGCTATTATCATGACAATCGGTCTTTACTATGGCGTACAGTTCTGGAACGACTACTTCAGACCAATGCTCTACCTCACAAAGGACTATTTGAGACCACTTCCAATCCTTCTCAGAAACATCCTTCTTGCTGCAGGTATGAACGAGTTCGTTGAAGCAAATGCATTTGGAAATGCTCCAGTTGAGGCAATTAAGGCAGCATCAGTATTCATGTCTGCTATCCCAATGGTTATCGCATATCCATTCATCCAGAAATATTTTACCAAGGGCACACTCGCAGGTAGTGTCAAGGGTTGATATTTATACAAACAAAATTTTTAGTTTTCTTTGAAGGAGGTTACTCAATGAAGACAAAGAGAATCATGATGACTGTTCTTCTTTCTCTCCTCGCTCTTTCTTTCGTATTCGCAGAAGGCCAGGCAGAAACAAAGACAGACAACGGTCTCACACACATCGAAATGTGGTACAACGCAACACAGACAGAAGTTGGTCCACTCCCAGACGACTGGGTAGGTTATGACATCCTCAGAGACGAGTTTGGCATTGAGCTCGAAGCTTACTCACTTCCATCAAACACAGATGACCAGGAAGTTAAGATCAGAGCAGCTATGGCAGCAGACGAACTCCCAGACTTCTTCGTAGCAAGCCGCGCAGCATTCCTTGATCTCGTTAAGGCAGGTATGGTTGCTGACGTAACAGATTGCTATGCACTTATGCCAGAGAGAACAGCTATCATGTTCGACCAGGATGCTATCAACTTCACAACAATCGACGGTAGAAGCTATGGTTTCGGTACACCTTCAGTTATCGTTAAGAACGAAGGTCTCGTAATCAGAAAGGACTGGCTCGACAACCTCGGCCTCGAAATCCCTACAACTATCGACGAGCTCTATGATGTAATGTACGCATTCACATACAATGACCCAGATGGCAACGGCAAGAACGACACATATGGTTTCGGCGCATTCATCGAAACAGGTTCAGGCCACGAAATCTATCCTGGTAGAAGATTCCAGCCACTCCTTGGCGCATTCGCTTCAGAAGGCACATGGGACATGTCAGCTGACAACTTCGGTCTCCAGGTAAGACAGCCAGAGTACTATGACTTCATGGTAGTCCTCAAGAAGATGATGGAGACAGGCGTTATCGACCCAACATGGATGGCATACAAGAAGGACGACTTCAGAGCTGCTTGGAAGCAGGGTAAGTTCGGTATCTTCAGAGAACAGAACTCAGCTCTCCACTCAGAGAACAACTATGCTCCATTCGACAAGAACTTCCCAGAAGGCGAACTCATCGTTATCGATCCTCCAGTAGGACCAAACGGCGATTCTTCTGTTGGCCCAGCAGTAAGAGGCCTCAGAATCTGGTGTGTATCAGCAGATGCAGCAGCAGAAGGCAAGCTCGAGAAGATCTGTGAAATGTTCGAATGGATGGGCGCAGGCGAAGGTTACATCCTCTGCGGTTGGGGCCAGGAAGGCATCAACTTCTACTATGACGAAGCAGGTATCCCAGTATCACTCGACACAGATGCACAGCTCGGTTTCGGTCAGGCAGTTGGCCAGACATACATCCAGCTCAGATCAATGGCATTCAACTATGCTTCAGACCTCGAGCTCGTATCAAGATACCCAAGCTACAACGCACCTACATCAGGCAAGCCAATGTCATCACTCGAAACTCTCTATGACATGCAGTCAAGAAAGTGGACAATGACAAACGGCCAGGATTCAATGCCACTCCCAACAACAGACCTTAAGACTTTCTACGAACAGGGTATTGCAGAATTCCTCACAGGTAAGAGAGAGCTCACAAAGGACAACTGGACAAAGTGGGTTGCAGAACTTGATAAGATGGGCGCAACAGCATGGGAAGCTGAAGGTAAGGCATACGCTGAAGCTAACAGCTACTTAATCTAATCCATTTGTTTAGGTTTACATCGGGCATGGAAACATGCCCGTTTTCTTCAAATCCTTTTATCTAAAAGGCTTTGAAAAAAACAAAATAGGAGGACTATATAATGAAAATCATAGAGGTAAGAGTCGATCAGATTCACTTTATTTCAGATATGGTTAGAGATGGAGAATTCCACTCACACCCAGGAAAGCCTCACGATGCAAAGCAGCCAATGCTTACTATCGTTTGTGACAATGGAATTGAAGGTCACTATGTAGGACCAATGGTCAAGGGCGTAATTGAAGGCGGATGCTCTCAGGTTCTCATTGGTGAAGATCCCCTCTTTAGAGAAAGAATTTACAGAAGACTTCTCCAGTACCAGAGACTTCAGACTGAACTCAACGAAAGAACACTCTGCGCAATCGACTGTGCTCTTTGGGATATCGCAGGAAAAGCTGCTGGTCTTCCTGTATATAAGCTTCTTGGCGCATACAGAGATACAGTTCCATGTTATGGTTCAATCATGGTTGGAGATGATATCAAGGGCGGCTTAGATACACCTGAGGCATATGCAGAATATGCATTGAAGCTTGTAAAGCAGGGTTATAAGGCAATCAAGCTCCACACTTGGATGCCACCAATCATTCCAGAGCCAAGCGTAGACATGGACCTTGAGGCATGTAAGGCAGTTAGAGAAGCTGTAGGACCAAACATCCCACTTATGCTCGACCCATACCACTATTACTCAAGAGAAGAAGCTCTCAGACTTGCAAGAGGCCTTGAAAAGCTCGACTTCCTCTGGCTCGAAGAACCAATGGATGAACACTCAGCTTCTTCTTACAAGTATCTTAC
Source organism: Spirochaetales bacterium (assembly GCA_017629575.1). Lineage (GTDB taxonomy): Bacteria > Spirochaetota > Spirochaetia > Sphaerochaetales > Sphaerochaetaceae > Ornithospirochaeta. The sequence continues at coordinate 15,902 of JAGBWX010000126.1, forward strand.
AGAAAACACAAAGCTTCAGATCTGTGGACCTGAGACAGCAGAAGGCAAATATATGACAAGAGCTGATTGGATTAGATTTGGCTCAGCATCAATCGGTAGAGCTGGTGCACTCACATGTGGTGGTCTTACATCTCTTATCAAGTGCTTACACCTCTACGAAGCTAACGGAATGTCTGTAGAGATGCACGGAAACCACATTGCTAACCTCCATCTTCTCGGAGCAACTGGCATCGATGGCAAGTATTTCGAAAGAGGACTTCTCCACCCAATGCTTGACTATGAAGTACCAAAGCCATGGTTTACAGCAAACTATGATAAGATGAATGAAAACGGCGATGTAATCATTCCTCAGGGTCCAGGACTTGGATACGAATTCAATTGGGACTACATCAAGAACAACATCGTTAAGTAATGCAAGCAGGCTTCGGCCTGCTTTTTTTATGCCCTTTAATCATTAAAAAACCGGGCCCATAATGGACCCGGAGGAGTACTGCTTTATCTGATTAAGCCATCCAAGCAGGCAGTGCATCAACGATAATCTTTGCGACGAAGAGAAGTGCAACAACGATTGTTGGTGTGGAGAGAGCCTTCTTGTCTTTCTTGATAGCCTTAATGATAACATAGAAGAGAATACCAAACATGATACCATCAGAGATTGAGTAACAAACTACCATCATGATGATACATAGGAATGCTGGAATACCATCGTCTGCGTCTGACCAATCGATATCCTTGATTGGGCTCATCATGTAGAAGCCTACGAGAATGAGAGCAGGAGCTGTTGCTGCTGATGGGATTGAGAGGAAAAGAGGTGCGAGGAAGAGAGATGCAAGGAAAAGAACTGCTGTTGTAACAGCTGTAACGCCTGTTCTACCACCCTCTACAACACCTGTTGAAGATTCTACGAATGTTGTAACTGTTGATGTTCCAAGGATTGCACCAACTGTTGTACCAATAGCATCCGCCAAAAGAGCTTCCTTACAGTTAGGAATTGAACCATCTTCCTTAAGAAGATCAGACTTTGTAGCACATCCAATGAGTGTTCCTACTGTATCGAACATATCAACAAAGAGGAATGTGAACATAATAACGATGAAGTCAATGAGTCCTCCATTAGCAATCTGTGCAAAGCCTTCGCCAAACTTCATAAATGTAGGAGCAATTGAAGGTGGGAGGTATGATCCGCCAGCATATGTTGTTACTCCCATTGGGATACCAATAAGAGTTGTAATGCCAATACCAATAAGGAGAGCACCCTTAATATTGAATGCTACAAGAAGAGCTGTGATAAGAAGGCCTAACATAGCACACATTGCAGGTCCTGGTGCTGTAATATTGCCAAGTTCTACAAGTGTTGCACCATCAATAACGATACCTGCATTCTGCATACCGATGAATGCGATGAACATACCGATACCAACAGAGATAGCGTTCTTAAGTGCCTTAGGGATTGAGTTTACAATAGCTTCTCTAACATTGAAGAATGTGAGAAGGAGGAAGATGACACCTTCAACAAAGATAGCTGCAAGTGCGAACTGCCAGGAATAACCCATTCCGAGAACTACTGTGTAAGCGAGGAATGCGTTGAGTCCCATGCCTGGTGCAAGTGCAAATGGAAGGTTAGCAATAATACCCATTACCAGTGTTGCAATTGCTGATGAAAGAGCTGTTGCTGTAAATACAGCGCCAGCATCCATACCTGATGCGCTCAGGATGCTTGGATTAACGGCAAGAATGTATGCCATTGCTAGGAATGTTGTTACGCCAGCCATAATTTCGGTACGCATTGTAGTACCTTTTCTCTTAAGGTCGGCTGCCTTGTAAGTGATAAGCTCCATATGGCCCTCCTCGGTTTTTTTGGTAGATTAATCATATCATCAGACTAGGAATATCAAAGAAAAAATAAAAAATGAGTTTATATATCTGTCAAAATGACACTTATCTTTCTTAGTAAACCTAAAAAATCGCCTTTTAGTAAACCAAATACAACATTTTGCAACAAATTTAACCAAGATTCGAATAATCATGATATCGTAAAGATAGGATTAACAATCTCTTTTTTTTACAGACCTTTCTAATAGGAGGACTATATGAATAAGGAAAAAGCTATAAGAGTTATCAATGCTTCTATGGGAAGAGAAGAATGCGACCTTAAGATCAAAAATGCAAATGTAGTAGATGTTTACACAGGCACAATCTTCTCAGCCGATATATATATTAAGGATGGAGTCTTTGCTGGCTTCGATGGAGAAAGAAAAGCAAAAGAGGAAATAGATGCAAAGGGACAGTATGTTGTTCCAGGCTTCATCGATGGACATTGCCATATCGAATCATCACATCTATCACCATCAGAATTTTCAGATGCTGTCGTTCCTTGCGGAACAACAACTGTAATTGCAGATCCACATGAAATATGCAATGTATCAGGTCTTGATGCAATGAAGTACATGCTATCCTCAGCAAAGGATGCACCTCTCAACATCTTCTATATGTTCCCATCATGTGTTCCAGCTACACCTTTCGAGCACTCTGGAGCAATATTGAATGCAGCAGAAATTGAGACAATCATCGACAATGAAAAGATCTTGGGCTTGGGAGAGATGATGAACTACCCTGGCATCATCTACGCAGATGACACTGTCATGGACAAACTTGAATGTGCCTATAAGAGAGGAAAAAACATCGACGGTCATGTTCCATCAATTCAGGGACAGGGTCTTGATGCATATATCGCAGCTGGAATTACAACAGACCATGAATGCGAAACTCCAGAGGAACTTAGAGAAAAGGTAAGAAAAGGCATGTATGTTCTCCTGAGACAGGGAACAGCTTGCAAGAATGTTCTCCAGCTGCTTCCAGGAGTTGATGATACAAACTATAAGAGATGTCTCTTCTGCACAGACGACAGACAGCCACAGTCAATCATCAGAGAAGGACACATCAACTACGGCGTCAGTCTTGCTGTAAAGGCAGGTCTTGATCCAGTAAAAGCTATCTCTGCAGCTAGCCTTAACGCAGCTGAGTGTTTTGGACTAAAAGATAGAGGCGCCATCGCACCTGGAAAGAAAGCAGACTTCTTCATCACAGACTCTCTTGAGGAATTAAAGCCATCAATGGTATTCATCGAAGGAAGAAAGGCTGCAGAAAATGGCAAAATCATCCTTAAGGCTCCTCATGTAGAGCCAATTGGAGTTGCTGGAATGATGAATGTCAAAGACCTTTCTCTCGATACTTTCCGTCTAGAGCTCAAGAGCGATGAGGCAAGAATCATAGAAATCATCCCAGGTGGCGTAGTAACAGGTTCTGGCCGCGACACTGTAAAGAGAGATGAAAACAACCTTTGGGTTCACGATGAAAGTAAGGACGTACTCAAGATTACTGTAATTGAGAGACACCATGGAACCGGCTTTTATGCAAGCGGTCTAATCAGAGGCTATGGAATGAAGCATGGTGCTGTTGGAACATCAATCGCACATGACTCACACAACCTCATCATCATCGGCGACAATGATGAAGATATGCTTGCAGTCGCAAAGAAGCTCGTTGAGCTCGGTGGTGGAATTACAATGTTCAAGGATGGCAAGGAGTTATCCTCACATCGCCTCGAGATTGCGGGATTGATGACAGATGATTCCTTGGATGAAGTTGTAAAGTGCCTTGACCAGATGCATGAAATTGCAGATAAAGAGTTGGAAGTATCAAAGAATATTGACCCATTCATGACACTCTGCTTCATGGCGCTTCCAGTAATCCCAGAACTGAAGATAACAGATTGTGGACTATTTGATGTAACAACCTTCAGTTTTACAGATATCTCACTTTAAGAAATTAGGCTTTACGCAAAGCTTTAAAAGTTCTTCGCAAATAAGCCTACTAATCCATTCAGCACCCGCCTTTTTCAGGTGGGTGTTATCTATTTTGCCTTCAGGGAACTTGTCTAGCTCTCCTTTTTCAAAATACATGTATAGCTTTCTGGACTCCAATTCGCCCATTTTTTGAAGCTCAATCATTGTAATGGTGGAAAGATCTATTACTGGAATTCCGAGCTTACATCCAGCATACTTCATGGCAGCAGGATAATCGCCATGCGTATAAATCAAAGTTCCATCTTCTGTGAAATGCCTTCTTGAAATAGATGTTATGAAATAGACAGAAACGCCTTTCTCCATTAGCTTTCCTGCCATGTATGCAAGGTTATCTGCATAGCTTCCAAAAGGATCTGTTCCCCTCAAAGGGTCTGGTTTATTATCGTTATGCCCAAACTGAATGATGGCAGCATCACCATTATTGGCAGCTTCCAAAGCAGATTCAAACAATCCTTCGTCGATGAAGGATTTTGTAGATCTTCCATTCAAAGCCCTATTGTCGACAATCCATCCATCAGCAAGATATTGCCCAATGGTCTCTCCCCAACCCATTTCTGGTCGTCTTGTCTCATCCTTTTTATCTGAGCAGGTTGAATCACCTAAAAGAAGTAGTTGTTTCATGTTATTAGTTTACAAAAAAAGCGTGGCCATAGCCACGCCTTCTGATTCTCGCAATATTAGCGCTGAACTCTACCTGAGCCGTCACCCTTTGCAAGAGCTTCAACCTCTGAAAGTCTTGAAAGATTGAAGTCACCTGAGATTGAGTGCTTGAGGCAAGATGCTGCAACTGCGAAGTTAATGCAGTAGTTCTCATCTTCATAGTGAGAAAGAGCATAGATGATGCCAGCTGCGAATGAGTCACCGCCACCAACTCTGTCGATGATGTCTGTGATTTCATAGTGTCTTGAGAGGTAGAAACCTGTCTTGCCAGAAAGAGCTGCAGACCAACCGTTGTGGTCAGCTGACTTTGACTCTCTGAGTGTAACAGCGATTACTGATACGTTAGGGAACTCAGCCTTAACCTTAGCGCAGAGATCCTTGTAAACATCTGTATCGAGCTTGCCTGATGTTACATCGCTATCTGCTTCGATACCAAGACACTTCTGGATGTCTTCTTCGTTAGCAATGATAACGTCTGTGTACTTAACGAGCTCTCTCATTACCTCTGGAGCTGTCTTGCCATAGTTCCAAAGCTTCTTTCTGTAGTTGAGGTCGATAGAAACTGTTGCGCCAGCCTTCTTTGCAGCCTTCATAGCAGCAAGTGCGCAGTCTGCAGCGCTCTGTGATACAGCTGGTGTGATGCCTGTTGTGTGGAACCACTGTGCACCCTCTAAGAGAGCGTCGAAGTCAAAGTCTTCTGGCTTTGCTTCTGCGATAGCTGAGTTAGCTCTATCGTAAACAACTAATGATGGTCTCTGGTTAGCACCTGTCTCTAAGAAATAGATACCAAGTCTTCCACCCTTTACCTTGTTGATGCCTGAACAATCAACACCATACTTCATGAGTTCTCTCTGACAAGCTTCACCAACAGCATTGTCTGGAAGTGCTGTAACAAACTGAGCCTTCTCACCGAAGATTGAAAGGGAAACAGCAACGTTAGCCTCGCCGCCACCAAATGTAGCCTCGAGTTCAGGAGTCTGGAATAAGCGATAGTGCTCCTGGCTTCTGAGGCGGAGCATGATTTCACCGAAAGTAACGTACTTTTTAGACATGATAATTAATCCTCCAAATGGGTAATCCTCTATTATATTAAAAGAGGATGCTATTCTCGTCAATATTTTTTTGAAACAATGTTTCACTTTTCATAAAACATGTGCTATACTCTAATTACATTCCAACAAAGGAGAATAAATTTAAGATGACAAACGACGAGCTCTTCACCTATTTCCATGACCTCGGAATCGTTCCAGTTGTAAAGATTGATGATGCTAACAAGGCAGAAGGCCTTGCTAAGGCAATGATTGATGGCGGTCTTCCATGTGCAGAAGTAACATTCAGAACAGATGCAGCAGAAGAAGCAATCAGAAGAATTTCAGCAAAGTACCCAGATATGATGTTGGGCGCTGGAACAGTAATCAACCCAGAGCTCGCAGAGAAGGCTGTTAATGCCGGTGCGAAGTTCATCGTATCTCCTGGCCTTAATCCAGACACAGTTAAGTGGTGCTTGGACCACAATGTACCAGTAGTACCTGGCGTTGCTACACCATCAGACATCGAGAAGGGTCTCTCTCTCGGTCTCAAGGTTCTCAAGTTCTTCCCAGCAGAATCTTCAGGTGGCGTTAAGATGCTTAAGGACCTCGGCGGCCCATTCCCACAGGTTAAGTTCATGACAACTGGCGGTATCAGCCCAGACAACCTCGCAGATTATGCAAAGACACCAAACGTTCTCGCAATCGGTGGTTCTTGGATGGTAAAGGCAGACCTCATCGAGAGCGAAAACTGGGCAGAAATCACAAGACTTTGCCAGGAAGCAGTAATCAAGCTCCAGGGTCTCCAGCTTGCTCATGTTGGCATCAACCTCCCAGATTCAGATGCAGCAATGAACGTAGCAACAGACTTTGCTAAGCTCGGTCTTGCTATCAAGGAAGGCAACAGCTCAATCTTCATGAATAAGGAAATCGAGCTCATGAAGACAAACTACCTTGGAAAGAATGGCCACCTTGCATTCAAGTGCTACGATGCTGAAAGAACTATCTTCTTCCTCAAGTCTAAGGGCTTCACAATCAACGAAGACACAATCAAGATGGAAAAGGGAAAGATCAAGGTTTGCTATATCAATGAAGAAATCGGCGGCTTTGCTTGCCACATTGTAAAGGCTTGATCAAACCGAAAGCTATAAGAATACCCGCTCGTTTTGAAGCGGGTATTTTTGTATATATTGATAATTAAGCTTTGACTATCAAATCTCTCAGCTGATTATAGAAAGAAAGATAAAATCTTCTTCAGATGTATTCAAAATCGAGTGCATTGACCCTTGTTTGCAGATATGGATGTCACCTGGCTCAATAAATTCTGTTATCTCATTGATGACAGCAGTTCCCTCTCCTGAGATTGCATAGTCATATTCTGTGTTCTCAAAGTGGCAATGGCTGCCAATAGAAGCTCCTGGAGGAATTCTAATAAGAGATACTTTGCTTTTCCCAGATAGAATATCTTTTACAAATACAGAAAGCTCTCCGCCATGGCAATAACAGATTTCTTTTTCTTCTGTCTTTTCAAAATCAACAATCATGCTTCTAATCTAAATTAAAAAAAACAAGGGTTCAAGCAACCCTGAACCCTTAGCGCTTTAAACAAGCTTTACATTATCTTCGATTATGATCTTTTCGCCATCGCAAAGAACTTCAAGATTCTCGAGCTTTGCCTCTGCGTTTCTTATTCTGAAACCGCGTGATGGAGGATCTGGAAGACCAAGATACATATCTGATTCATCGATTCTTCTATCTGAAGCATTATTTACTGCAAATGAGCAGTTAACCACAGAAAGATCGTAGATTGGCTTCTCTGGAAGACCAACAATCATGCCTGCTGAACTTAGTGAACCAGTTGCTTTGCATGAATCGAGGTGAACTGAGTATACCTCTGGTGTATCCTCACCTACTGGACATGGATCGAGAGAGAAGAGATGGAGGTCATTGTCTGCACCGCATCTGTAGTACATGTTGATAACAAATGGGCAGAGGTTGTCCTTCATTGTGCAGTTCTTGAAGTAGAGATCGTGAATAAGGCCGCCTCTTGTTCTTCTTGTCTTGATTCTAACGCCTCTGTCTGTGCCGTCGAAGATACAATCCTCAACGTAGATATTGTTGATGCCACCAGCTGTTTCAGAACCAATTACTGCACCACCATGAGCTGCCTTTACAGTACATCCCTTGATAGTGACATATTCTGCAGGAATGCCATCTCTGATACCATCGATGCCAGAACCAGACTTGAGAGCGATGCCATCATCTCCTACATAGACATCACAGTTTTCAACTGTAACGTTCTTGCAAGACTCAATGTCGATGCCGTCTGTATTTGGAGCATCGTATGGGTTCTCAATTCTAAGATTTCTGAGAGTGAGGTTCTCAGTGAAAAGAGGATGAACAGTCCAGAATGGTGAATTTGTAATAAAGATACCCTCTACTACAACATTCTTGCAGTTCTTAATCTGCAACAAAGGAGGTCTCAAGAACTGTGTCTGTCTTCCACCACCACCGCCAGGCTGTTCGAGGTAATCTGGATTGAGGGCCTCGAGTCTGCGTTCGATTGGTCTTGTTGGTCTGAGTTCATCTCTGAGTCTCTTTGCTCTAGCCTCAACCCACCAAGACTGGCCGGAACCATCAAGAGTACCTTCACCTTCGATTGTTACATTCTCAGCATTATTCACCCAAAGACATGGATGCATGCACCAACACTTAACGCCTTCCCAGCGTGTGAATACTGGAGGGAATGCCTCAAAATCATCTATGAATTTCAATACGGAACCCTTCTCGAAGCAAAGGGTTGTGTTTGAAGGTACTACAAGTGGGCCTGTCATGAAGACACCCGCCTTAAGAACTACCTTCTTAACGCTGTTGAGAGCATCCTGAATAGTCGTTGTCATTACGCCATCTACTGGCTGAAGTTCGATAAGCTCTCTAGTTTTGATATCGCTCATTAGTTACTCCTATATGGGCACATGTTTTCTAAATATAATTGTATGAGTCTGCAGACCCACTATACATTGTTGTTTTTGTATTTTTAAGGAATAAGCAATTTCTTTGACAAGAAAGAAAAAGTAGTCTAACCTCAAACTATGCTCAGAATTGGTTACAGAGCCCATGATTTTGGCTCATTTGAAAATGTAGAGGCTCTAGGCAAGAGACTTAGAGAAGTTGACGAGAAGACATTCATCCAGCTTGCACTCAAGAAGGTTATCCCTTCTGCAAAGGGATGGAAAGAATGGGATGAGGAATATATCTCATCTATTGTCGAAACATTGAACAGCTACGGCGTATCTGTTGGCATCGTAGGCTGCTATATCCAGCCAACACATCCAGATGAAGAAAAGAGAAAAGAAGAGATTCTCAGATTCAAGAAGTCTCTTTCCCTCAACAAAGCTTTTGGATGCAAGCTTGTTGCAACTGAAACAGGAACAAGAAATCCTAGTGGCGGATACAGCACAGAAACAGCTGATCCTAAGTACATTGAGATGTTCTATGCAGGACTGTCAGAGATGGTAGATGCAGCTGAAAAATATGACGCATACACCGTTATTGAGGCAGTTGCTCATGTTCACACAATGGGATCTGCAGAAAGAATGGCAAGAATGATGGAAAAGTTCCCATCAGAGAGACTTAAGGTCCTTTTCGATCCAGTTAATCTTACACCACAGATTGGCAGTGCTGAAAAAGACGGCGTTGTTCTTTCTCGTCCTACAAGAGACGCTCAGGCAGCATTCTACAATCCTATCCTTGATTTATATGGTGATAGACTTGCAGCAATCCATTGCAAAGACTACAAGCTTGATGAGAATGACGGACATAAGATTGGCAACATTCCTACTTTCACTGGAGTATTTGACTGGGAAGGATTTGCAAAGGAAATAAACAGAAGAGGAATCGACGTTCCTTGGACACTTGAAAACCTTGATCCAGTACACTGCTTTGAGACAGTTAAGAAACTGCAGTCCTTCTAATAAAAGAATAGAGCCTTGGTTTTTCCAAGGCTCTTTGCTTCTCTCTACAGAAGGTATGGTTGGTCGAATGTAACCGGATGTCTGTTCTCGTACAGAACCTTCTCAAGGTACTTAGTATTTAATCTAAGGTCTGATACAAGACGCTGGAGAAGAACTTCGCTTATTAGATTCTGTTCGCAGAATAGATATGCAAGAACCTTTTCTGCCAGATATCCAGGAAGAAGAGAGTTCATATACTTCTCGCCGTCAGAACTCTTTGCATGATTCTTGTACAAGCTCTTATAAAGCTGTGACTTTTCTACCTTTGAACTCAATGCTTCCAGTTCTTTCATGAGAGGAGCTGTATTGCCCTTTCCTGCCTCAAGACCATATGGCTTGAGTGTGAAGAATGTATATTCCTTTCCTGGAAGATAGTGATGCTTCTCACAGCGTGCGGCATAGTTAGGCTCAAGAGCACTTTCCTTTACTCTATCTCCGCCAACAACAATGAGAGGGTCGAAGAAGAGTGCTGGGCACTCTTTCTCTCCAATCTTGTAGAAGCGGTATGTATAGAAAGCGTCTGCCATACAATCTGAGTGTTCGCAATAAGCGGTGAGTGGAATTACATCTGTTGCGATATCGAGCATGAGACGAGCTGTGGAGTTGAAGAATTCACGCCTAAAATTAAGAACCAAAGTTGGGAATACAAACATGCATCCCTCTTCAAGAGCGTAGTTTCTAGCAACATAGGCAAGTCTTTCATCGAAGAATGAAGCTTCATCGATGATGAAAGTTCCAACATCAGGATGGTCCTTAAGAACCTCTTCAAACCCAAAGCTATCTTTAATTCTTGCAATGTTATCACCGCATCTTACATAGCCTGAGCGATAGGCGAGTGCATCCTCTGGATAGTCTGTGAATCTAGCTCCATCGATTTCGCTGCGAATGAAGAATACCTTTCTTCTATCTCTTGTTCCTGTTGTACAGATGCTCTTGATATAGTCGCTCTTTCTCTGAGCAACCTCTGCATCCCTCCAGACTCTAGCAGCATATTCTGTCTTTCCAGAGCCCATTGGGCCAATCAGGAGAACCCTTCTGCCAGGCTCGGTAAAATCGAAGTGGGAGAAGGTTTCATGTACATTAAGAGTTGGAAATCCTAAAGACTTTAAAAAATCTTCGCCTTTAGTGCTCATCTCAATATTCGGCATCCGATGAAGCTCCATTGATGATTGCAATTCCTGCAGAACAGCCAAGGCGTGATGCGCCTGCTTCGATCATCTTCATAGCAGTCTCATAGTCTCTGATTCCACCAGAAGCCTTAACACCGAGCTTATCGCCAACAGTCTTTCTCATAAGAGCGACATCCTCTGCTGTAGCACCACCCTTTGAGAATCCAGTTGAAGTCTTTACATAGTCAGCACCAGCTGCCATTGAAAGTTCAGATGCCTTTACAATTTCTTCCTTAGTAAGAAGACATGTCTCAAGGATAACCTTAAGAAGCTTGCCATCACAGGCTTCCTTAACCTTTCTGATATCTTCCTCTGCTTCAGCATACATGCCAGACTTGATATAACCAACGTTGAGGACCATATCGACCTCTGTAGCACCATTCTTGACAGCGAGAGCGGCCTCAAAAGCCTTAGCCTCTGTATCCATTGCGCCAAGTGGGAATCCAACTACAGTGCAAACATTTACATCTGTACCTTTAAGAAGCTCTGCACACTTCTTAACCCAGCATGTATTGACACAAACTGATGCAAAATCATTGTCTCTAGCTTCCTGACAAAGCTTTTCAATCTTCTTCTCATCTGCATCTGCAGCGAGCACTGTATGGTCGATATATTTACTGATTTTCATATGTTCCTCCAACATGGAAAGATTAACCTAGAAATTAAGAGTTGGCAATTGACTAGAGCAGCTTTCCAAGCCTTGCGTCTCTAATTGCCTCGCTTATTGGGTATACATTGGAGCCTTGGCAGAAAGCATCCAACATCTGTGCAATTGCTATCTCATCGTCATTCAGGTTTACGCCTCTATAAGGATTATAGAAGACAACCTCGCCGCCAAGCGTAACATGGGACAAGTACAGCTTTTGATTTATTTTCTCAGAATCCCTATGGAAGACAAAGTCTTCCTTTATCAAGATTCCCTGGTCATTTGTATAAACAACGCCCTTTTCTGTGACAGTTCCCCGTTCTCCTCGGATTTCAAAGTGAGATGGGAAAAGATATGTATGATATTGGTTTGTTGAGAAGTCTTGGATAAACAACCTATTTTCTGAGAACCTGCAAATTCTCAGCTTTCTTGTATAAGCCTCAATCTCATTATCCATCTCCCTGCCCCTTCGAGAGCCTGTCTTTACAGCTTCTGACTTGAAGTCGTATCCAGAGACTTCAGGAAGCTCATCTTCAAGACCAAAGACACCTCTTACAATAGAGGCCGCATGGTGATTATGGAGAGCTGAAAGATAGATTTGATCTATTCTTCCAATCTTAGACAGGGCCTTTTTGGCCGACGCATATAAAGGCGTATACCAATATTGCTCCAGAACAAGAGCTTCGCACTTTTCAAGTCTAGAAAGCTCCTCCTCACTCATAGTCAAAAAGGTTGTCTCAGTGAGAAGCTTTTCTCCCTTTTGGCTTAAGCGCTCAACTAAAGAGCAGAAACCATCTGCGCCACTGGCGATAATAACTCCATCATGTTTTATGGCAAGCAAGCCTTCAAGGTCTGTTGAGGCATTCCAGCCTTCTTCTTTTAATGCGGCTGCCCTATCATCACTTCTTGTATATATGCCAACAATCCTGAATTTCTCAGGAAGAGCGACTGCTATTCTCATATAGAAGGCTGCTCTCCAGCCTGTTCCAATCAAAATGAACTCTATCATATTTCTATTCTCTCACAATCCATCCTTGATTGTAAAAGAAAATACCTCTAAGGTATTAGCATGCTCGCAAATTTCTTCAACTCATATTTTCCATATGTAATGATTGCAATCGTGGTTCTTCATCTTACCCAGAGAAAGTATCCACACTCTGCAAAGAAGCAGGCAGCAACCCTTCTATGGGCTGCAGATTGCCTTCTTCTCTACTTCCTTGTATTGATGATTCCCATCTATTCTCTTCCAGCTTGGACAGAATGGATTGCCCTCTTGATCACAACTCTTATTGCAATTCTTATGAGGAAGAAGTTCTTCCCATTCAAGCGCCACTGTCCTAAGTGCGGAAAGAAGATTGACTTCGACAAATTCATTGGCTGCGATAAGAATCTTTGCCAGGATTGCTACTGGGAGGAATATCCAGAAGAAGCAAGAATCGAAAGAGAGAAGAATATGACAATTGCAGAGAAAACAGAGATTGCAATCAACAATGCAAACTCTGTTGAAGAGATTCCATGGGACAATTGGGAACCTACTGAACGCTGCGTACTTACCTATCTCTTCGATGGTGATAGAGTTCTCCTCATTGAAAAAAAGAAAGGAATGGGAACAGGCTACATCAACGCTCCGGGGGGCCACATCGAACTTGAGGAAACCAAGCTTGAAGCAGCAATTAGGGAAGCAAAGGAAGAGACAGGTCTTGATGTGTCTGACTTGAAGGAAAGAGGAACTCTCTACTTCCAGTTCAAGGATGGAATCAGGATGCTTGGCTACGTATTCTTTGCCTATTCATACTCAGGCGAACTCATCGATGAATGCGAAGAAACTAAGCCATTCTGGTGCAAGGTCTCTGAACTTGACTACTCAAGAATGTGGGAAGACGACATTCTTTGGCTTCCTCCTGCTCTTGAAGGCAAAAAGTTTGAAGGCTACTTCATTTTTGACGGAAATACCCTATTGGACAGCAAAGTAATTCTTGAGGGAGATGATGAGTAGACGAGTACTCGGACTGTGGAATATGGGAGAAGGAAGCTTTCATGAGCTTTTGTCTCCCGAAGAGTCTAAAGCTATCATCAGAAGAGCCTTAGACTCCCAAATCACATCTTTCGACACTGCTTTCAGCTACAAAAATGCCGATAACTATCTTGCATCTGTCTTAAGAGAGAGAAATATAGCAAGAGAGAATGTCGAAATCATAACCAAAGTCATGGCAGTCCCTACTTTGGAGAAGAAGTTCGATACTTCTCTTAAAAGATTGAAA
>JAGBWX010000127.1 GCA_017629575.1 Spirochaetales bacterium
TAAATATCTTACAGGGATTATCGTAGCTTTTTCCAGCATTAAATACAAAGCTGGAACAGCTATTAAATGAAGTATGATTCCAGGGATTCCTACAATAAAATAGCTTGATAGGAACAGCTCTAAAGTGAAGCTTCCACGAGCAAAGATCAGAGCCTTGAAAATACCAGCTGCGCACCTACCAATCAACATTGATAAAACAAGAGCAATGTAGATATCAACACCTGTTTTTCCAGTCTTAAATAGCTTCATTAGAAGTCCTGCGATCAATCCATATATTGCACACTCAACAATCATAGGAGGAAGGTATGCTGCAGGAGGCATACCTGTAATGATAGATGAAAATATAGGAGACATTAATCCAGTAAATAAACCATACCAAGGACCTGTTATCAAACCACATAAAAGAACGGGAATATGCATTGGACTATAGATAGAACCCGCATCTGGGATAGCATGAAATAGCAGAGGAAGAACAACTGCAAGCGCTATTGAAAGAGCTGAAATTATACCCTTTTTTGTTTTTCTAAGTTCAAGTTCCATTTACAAACCTCCATGATAAAGTCACTGCCAAAACAGCAAATGACAATGCTATGATTTTATAGTCAGACTTTCTTAATGAAGCCCTTTTTACAACTGTTGTTTTATAGCCTCTAGCTTCCATAGCAAGAGATAAATTATCTGCTCGCCTAAATGAAGAAACAAAGATTGGAATCAAAATAGAAAGGAAGAATCCCTTTGCTCTTGCCCCTCCTGCACTCCTGATTTTATCGGCATTAATAATTTCTTCACTCTCTTTCTTGATTATGGTTATAAACCTAAATACAAGAGTGAATATCATTGCTATCTCACCAATTGGGAGGCGAAGGTATTTCAAAGGATAAAGAAGAGACACAAACCCATCTGCAACTTCCTTATCTTCCAAATAGGAAAGTATTAAAGCTGTCAGCAGTGAAATAGATACAATAACATACGAGACATGAAAACCTTGCTTTATTCCCTCTTCGGTTAAATTGAATATTCCGAAGGTAAACATAGGATTAGTGCTGCTATATAAGAAGGCATTCATTAGAAAGATAATGATAGCAAAAAGAGAAACACTTCTTATGCTTTTTAAAATGCCCTTTCCCACTATCTTCAATGAAAGGATCAAAATAATAGCAAGCAGGAAGAGTTTGATTGCAATACCTCTAGATATTATCAAAGAAGCTATAACGACAAAGTAAGAAAGAAGAACTGCAGAAGGCATGAACTTAGATTTCATTCAGCACCTCCCTCAAAGAATCCTCATAATCTATACCTCTTGCTTTTAAAATAGCATTTATAGATATCAATTCATTTATTTCTATTCCGATTTCACAATATATATCGTTATTTAAAATAACAGAACTATCACCATCGTATTTTATTCTTCCATTCTCCAGAACAATGAGGCGATTCATTCTTAAAGCAGAAGATGCATCATGCGTTACCATGACCACAGAACATTTGCCTTTTATCTCGTCCAATAGACGATAAAAGTTCATCCTTGAATCTAGATCAAGACCAGCTAAGGGTTCATCAAACAATATGAGTTCAGGGTTATAAGACAACACAGATGCAATCTCAACCTTTCTAAGCTCCCCGCCAGAAAGAGTCATAGGATGTCTTTCCATATGTTTTGAATCAACACCAGCTAAATTAATGGCTTTGCTAATAAGGTCTTGTCTTATGTCTTTTTTGAAATTTCTTGCTTTAAGAGAGTATTCAATTTCCTTTTTCACTGTTGAAGAAAAAACCATTCGTTCAGACAGCTGGAGTAAATATCCAATCTTTGCCCAGTACTCTCTAATAGCCTTTTTGTCTTTATGGATGCTCATACCATCAGAAAGCACTTCACCAGAACTTGGCTTAATAAGACCAGCAAGCAAATTCAACAGCGTTGTTTTTCCACTTCCATTAAGTCCCATGATTGCGATGCTTTCACCTTGAGATATTTGTAACGAAATATCTTTTAGGCAAAATTCATCTTTATAGCCGAAGCAGAGGTCTTTTAGATCTATTTGCATAAGGCCTCCTCAAACTCTTCAACTGTGGTTGGGATAAAAGCAAAAGAAACACCTCTATTGGTCAACGCTTGAGCATAAAGAACTGTTTTAGGAGGTGCAATATTTGCGCTCTTTAATCTCTTAATGTCAGACAAGGCCTCTCTACGCTTTCCGCTGTAGATTAAGCAGCCCTCTTTCAAGATGTGGACATAGTCAGCATATGCAGCTTCGGAGCTATCATGCGTTACGAGAACAATCGTCTTTCCTCTCTCTTTCAGCTTGAGAAGAAGATTTATATATTCTCGCTTTGACTTTTCATCTTGCATAGACAAAACTTCATCGAGGATTAAAACATCCGGATCCAATGCAAGGACTCCGGCAAGAGCCGCCCTTTCCTTCTCACCTCCAGAAAGAGTATCTACATTCCTATTCTCTTTGTCTAATAAGGATGTTATAGACAAGGCTTCCTTTACTTGAATAGATATCTCAGATGGATTAAGGCCATTATTGATTGGTCCGAATGAAACATCATCTATAAGACGCGAATAAACGAATTGATCATCTGGATTTTGGAAGGCTATTCCGACACTTCCCTTTGTTTCTACAGTACCGCCATCAGGAACTAGAAGCTTTGAAAGGAGCTTTAACAATGTGGATTTACCTGAACCATTTGCACCTAAAATGACATGAAATTCTCCCCTTTTTACAGAAAGGGATATGTCCTTCAAAATTTGATTGTTTCGATCATAGGAAAATACGAGGTTCTTAACCTCAATGCTTGTATTCAGATAAGACTCCGAGAGAAATCTCTTCAGAGATTGATGCCCTTCATGGACAAATCTACTTTGCTAACTCTTCAAGAACACACTCTACCATGTGAGATAATGTCAAATCATTGACACCTACAACATAGTTATCGCAGAGGTTGATTGGTACAAGAATTCTTCTTGCCCTGGACTGCGCTACAGCAACAGCCATTTTCTCAGTAACCTCGCCTACCATGGAATCAGCAATTACAATGCCTATTGGTCCAATTATTACATCTGCACTTCTTGCAGCAACAACAACAGGATTTTCTCCGGTTGCGCTTCTGTCTGCACCAGCTTTAAGCATTGCTGAAGTTGCGATGCTGTTTGTACCAACAGCAGTCACTGTATATAGAGGGAAACGTTTTTTAATCTCAGAGACAATCTGCCTTCCTAGACCGCCACCCTGACCATCGATAACGAGTATGTTCATAACTAAATATTACACGATAACTTTTGGAAAATATAGTATCCAATTGAGTGTAACTAAAATAAGGCTAATGAGAGAAATAATGTCCTAAATATGGTTTATAATATCTAAAAAATGACAAATTATAGAATTTAAGAAATTGTTAATATTAATAACTAAGATTATAAGAGAGCTTGTGGATCTACATCTATCTCAAGATACATAGCACTTGGAGCCTTGTATCTTGCCAATAGCTCCCTTGCAAAGTGTAGAAGCATTGCCATATTTCCACACCTTAAAAGGACATGATAGCGATAGTTCATAGCCTGTTTTTCTATGAGGCAAGGAGATGCTGGGAATACCTCAACTTCATCATAAGCTTCCTCTAAATCATAAGCTATTTTTTCTATCTTCTCTGCTTCTTCTCTTACGCGAGTCTCGTTCTTTCCCCTGATTGTGAGATTGATCAATCTTGAGTAAGGAGGGAATATTGTTGCTTTTCGCATCTGGAGTTCAATGCGATAAAACTCTTCAAGATCATTAAGAGAAGCGTATCTAATTGCAGGATTAAGTGGCTGAGTTGTCTGGATTATTACCTTGCCATCATTCCTAAAGCGACCAGCTCTTCCTGATACCTGATGCAGTAGTGCGAAGGTTCTCTCAGCTGCTCTAAAATCAGGCAGGTTCAAGGAAGAGTCTGCGTTGAGAACTCCAACGAGAGAAACCTTAGGAAAATTGAAACCCTTGGCAATCATCTGAGTGCCCAAGAGAATATCGATATCTCCAGCTCTAAATGAGTCCAGGATTTCCTTGACTTTCTCCTTGTCGCCTTCTGCAATATCTGTATCTAAACGGGCTACCCTAGCGGCTGGGAATAGGCTTGCAACTTCCTCTTCAACATTCTCAGTGCCAAAGCCTCTGGCAGAGAGATCCTTGGATCCACATGATGGGCAGGAGTCTATAAGAGGCTGGGAATATCCACAGGTATGGCATTCAAGTCTTCTCGTCTTCTTATGATAAGTAAGGGAGACTGAGCAATTAGGACATGTAATTACCTCTCCACAGGTATTGCAGGCGTAGTTATAGCTGTAACCACGTCTATTGAGAAAGAGTATGATGCCCTTTTTCTCTCTAAGAGCAGCCCTGATTTCCTCTTCAAGCTCTACTGAAATATTCCTCTTTTCTCTGAGTATATTGACTACCTTGATCTCTGGGAAATGACCATCTCCGATTCTGTTTGGCATCGAAATAGATCTAACCTTTTGGTCCAGAATAAGCTTCCATGCCTCTAAAGATGGGGTTGCAGACCCCATGATCAGCTGTGTTTTATTTCCAGCTCTATATTGTGCTACCTGACGAGCATGATAGCGAGGGGTGTTTCCACTCTTATAGCTAGAATCATGTTCCTCATCAATGATAATAAGCCCAAGGTCTTTGAATGGAGCAAACACACTGCTTCTTGCTCCAATAACAAGAGAGATTTCACCTCTCATAATTCCATTCCAAGCCTTAAGGCGCTGGGAAGGTGTTAATCCAGAGTGAATTATGGCAACCTTGCCTTCAAACCTATTGAACACCTCATTTGATATCTGATGAGAGAGAGTAATCTCTGGAACAAGGTATAAAACCTGTTTGCCATTTGCGATGAAATCCTCGGCTCTTCTAAGATATACCTCACTCTTTCCTGAGCCTGTAACTCCATAAATATAGAATAGTCCATCCTCTCTTTCTCTTAGAATTGAAAGAGCTCTCTCCTGGTCATTTGTCAGTTTGTCTATCTTAGAAAAGGATGCAGGAGAGACAAAGGAAGAGGTCTCACTCTCTCTACGTCCGGAAGGAATCATCATGGATAAATTCTCGCCTATAGAAGAGAGATACATCTTACTCATCCATTTAGCCAAGTCATACAATTCTTGATTGAAAACAGGCTCTTTATCTATTACGCGCTTAATGCTCTTAATCTCAAAACAACCCTCAGGCTTATCATCAAAAACATCTACAACAAAGCCTGTCATTTCTCGCTTGCCAAATGGAACGATAGCCCTAACACCAAATTTAACATCCTCGTGATCAAAAGAGTATGTATACAGGCCATCAAATGGTAGTGATAATATGACGCTCAAATATCTCATAGACGCCTCAAAGAGCTAGTTCACGAGCAATGTATTGAAGATCATCCCAAATTGCTCTTTTTATTGAGTTATTGCGTACAAGGTCTTCTGGATGGTATGTACAATATACTGGAATCCCGTTGACAATCCATCTTCTTTGTCTAATCTGATCAAAGTCTTCCTGACGGCGAAGCATATAGCGAGCGGCGTCCTCTCCTAGCAAAACCATGGCCTTTGGACGCATTGCTGTCATCTCCTCTTTAACGTGCTTCTTACACATATTTGCATAGTCAGGTGTAAAGAGTGGAGATGGACACTTAATAAGTGTTGTAAGGGCAATGTCCTTTCGTTCTAGGTGAATAGCTTTATACCATTTAGAGAAATAGTCATGAGCTGCTGGGGTAAGGATTGCATCTCCCTCTGGAAATGGAGCGATGAAGAGAATCTTTGGCATCTGAGAATAGATAGGCTCAGCATATATGCGTCTATTTTTGTAAAGTGGGCATATATGACAAGACGATACATCCTCTTTGTCTGTAAGGACAGCTAGGACTTCACTTTGCTTAGCTGTCAGAGAATAATCATTGATTTCAGATTCTTCTCTCAGATAGTCACTCTTGATTAGGCTTTCCGCCTCATCAAGCAGAGTAAGAAAGTATTCCAGTGTTTCGTTATTTTCCACAATACTCCTCCTCAAACCATCTATACTCTTCTTCATCATAGCTTATTTTTGCAAGATACAAACCATCAGATACTGCAGTTCTCAAAGCTTCGCTTCTATCTTTTTTATCTAGCTTTGCCTGGAACTCCTCTGCAGAAAGTCCCATCTTAGAAGCCTCAAGCATGGTGCCAACCATACTTCTTACCTGATGGTACAAAAAAGCATTGCCTGCAACTCTATACTTAAGAACCTCGTAGCCATAGGCATCAACTTCTCTTTCCCACTTTGAAAGATAGATATCTCTATACTTAGATGGGGATTCATCCCTGGCTGAGGCAAAAGTTGTAAAATCATGTGTACCAAAAAGCTTCTCTGCATAGCTATTGAGAACATCTAAATCAGGTAGCTGATGGACAAAGCAATATCTATTCTCATCGAATGGAAGCATATCATCCATGCGCTTGATCATGTACCAATATTCTCTTGAATAAGTTGTGAATCTTGCATGGAATATTCCCTCAGGTTCAGATGAGGATGTAATTCTTATTGATTTTTCAAGCTTGGTATTGAGGATCACCTTGAACTTATCAGCTGGAATTTGGCTCTGAGTATCAAAGTGACATGCCTGGTCCAGTGCATGAACGCCTGCATCAGTTCTTCCTGAGCCTTGCACAAAAAGCTCTGGCTCTCCTGTCACAGACCTTAGAATCTCCTCAAGCCTTGACTGTACGGAAACAGCATTGTTCTGGCTCTGCCATCCATGATATTTGGAGCCATCATAGCTCAACGTGAGCTTAATTCTTCTCCAGCCATCCATAACAGGCTCAACATCAGGTCTTCTCCAATCACTTCTTGCCATCTTCAATCACCACCATAGCAATAGAGCTATCTCTCTCATGGCTAATGGAGAGATGCACTGTGCCATCAAATCCCAATGCCTTCAAAACCCTGATATAAGGCTTGCCAAGCTCATCTTCATATATCTCGATATCTGCAGGTGCAATATTCCTAAACCCAGTGCCCAATGCCTTTACAAAAGCTTCCTTCGCTGCAAATCTGGAAGCATAATACTCGTTTAAGGATGGGTGGGCAACAGCAGCCTCAAGCTCTCTTTCTGTAAAGAGCTTTTCAAGAAAGCCTCTTGATTTCCCTTCAAATCTAGAATTTGAGACTATATCTATTCCTATGCCTAAAATCATAGCTTAGGAGCACCCTCTTCGAAGAGGATTCTTACTGTTGAAGGCTTAGCCTGAACTGTAAGACCAGCTTCTGTATATACGTCGTCATTGTAAACAAGCACAACAGGAGTTCTTGAGATGCCTGGCTCTGCAACAAATGAGAAGTCAGCATAAGCTGTGATGCTTGCAGGATCGACAAGATAGATAATCTCCTCGCTTCCAGAGATGATAACATCGATGGTATCTGGAATGAGAGAAATTGGAATAACATTGCTAGTTTCAGGAAGAGTTACATCAATTGGAATCGTAACAACACGATCTGTTACATTCAAAAATCTTACAGCGATTACTATTAGCACTGCTGTTAAGAATGATAGAACCTTCGCAACCCAGTTGCCGAAAAGGACGCTAGATAACTTATTCTGAGATTTCATTTGCATCCCCCTTCTGCAGCTCTGCTGGAAGAACATCTCTATAGCTGAGGAGAATCAGGAGGTTGTTCTTGATTACCTCTGTATCGAGATCGTAATAGATGTTTGCGTTATATGCCAAAGAGATTGCACCAGTCTCTTCTGATACAACCAGAACAATGGCATCACTGTTCTCTGAAAGGCCAAGTGCAGCCTTATGGCGAGTACCAAAGCTGTTTCTCAATCCTGTCTGCTGTGAGTTAGGAAGGTAACAAGCTGCATAGGTAATCTTTCCGCCCTGAATAATACATGCTCCATCATGGAGTGGTGTATCATGATCAAAGATAGTGAGAAGAAGTGTTGTTGACAAATCAGCATTGAGCTTTGTGCCTGAATTTACGACATCCTTAATGTCAGTATGTCTTGGGAAAACAATGAGTGCGCCTCTCTTCTTCTCAACAAGAACAGTACAAGCATTGAGGATTGAATCAATCTGATCGCCTGTGCTTTGGCTTCCCATTCTAAAGAATCTCTTTCTTGTAAAAGAAGCAGAAGATGCAAAAGCTCTTCTCAGCTCTGGGTGGAAGAATACAACAAGCATCATCAGGATTGGAACAAGCAAAGTATCGACAATCTTGAGAATAACCTCGAGGTTGAGTACATAGCTTATGCCATAAATCAGAGCCAAGCCCAATACAATACCAAGAAGCTGTGTAGCCTTTGTCTCTGCAATGGCTGCATATAATCTGTAAATAATGAATGTCAGAATGGCTATTTCAGCAAATATTCTAAGATATTCCTGTACGCTGATTGCCGACAATAACTCTATTAGCATTTATTCGTCTTTCCCTGTTTCCCAGTCTAATGTCCTAGAGACAGCCTTCTTCCAGAATCGTACCTTTTTTTCACGCTCTTTGTCATCCATGGTTGGAGTCCATCTGAGCTGTTCCTTCCAATAGCTTCTAAGACTATCTATGTCCTTCCACACACCAACAGTCAAGCCTGCTGCATATGCTGCACCAAGAGCAGTGGTTTCAACAATCATTGGCCTAATTACAGGCAAGGCGAGAATATCGCTCTGGAAGGCCATGAGTGGAGCTGAATTTGTCATACCACCATCAACCTTGAGGGAGTTGATCTTGATACCGCTATCCATCTCCATAACAGTGAAGATGTCGTTTGCCTGGAATGCAGTGGATTCAAGAACTGCTCTGCAGATATGAGCTCTATTTGCAAAGCCTGTGAGACCAGCAATTACGCCTCTAGCGTCACTTCTCCAGTATGGAGCAAAGAGTCCAGCAAAAGCTGGTACGATATATACACCGCCTGAATCTGGAACTGAGGAAGCCAATTCATCAAGCTCCTTAGCAGAACTAACCATCTTCAAGCTATCTCTTGTCCACTGAACCAATGAACCAGCAACGGCAACAGAGCCTTCGAGAGCATAAACAGGATTCTGTCCCTCAAGCCTGTAGCCAACTGTCGTAAGAAGGCCATGCTCTGAATAGCAAAGCTTCTCACCGGTATTTGCAAGCATGAAACAACCTGTTCCGTATGTGCACTTACTCTCACCAGGAGAATAGCAAGCCTGTCCAAAAAGAGCAGCCTGCTGATCTCCAAGAATGCCGCAAACTGGAATCTCTGCCTTGAATGGTCCATCTGGATCTGTGTAGCCGTAGATTACCCCAGATGAAGATACAATCTCAGGAAGAGAGCTTCTATCGATGCCATATAATTTCAGCATATCCTCATCCCAATCAAGAGTCTGGATATTCATCAACATGTATCTTGAGGCATTTGTAACATCTGTTACATAAGCCTTTCCACCAGTAAGCTTAAATGTCAAATAGGTATCGATTGTTCCAAAGACACAGTTTCCACTAGCAACTTTGCGCCTTACTGTAGCAACATTGTCCAACAGCCATCTAATCTTAGATGCAGAGAAATATGGAGAATAGAGAAGACCTGTCTTTTCCCTGATATAGCTCTCACTAATTTCGGACTTGAGCTTATTGATAAGCTCCTCACCTCTAAGGTCCTGCCAAACGATAGCATTATGATAGCTCTTGCCAGTCACTCTATCGAATGGGATGACAGTCTCTCTCTGGTTTGTTATTCCAATAGCAGAGATATTTTCACCTAGAAGGCCAGCCTTTTCCAAGGCATCTGAAATTACGAAGCAAGTATTCTTCCAAATTTCCTCTGGATTATGCTCTACCCAACCTGGCTTTGGGAATATCTGCCTATGTTCAACTTGAGATGAAGCAACAATTGTATTCCTCTCATCGAAGATGATAAACCTTGTGCTTGTTGTTCCCTGATCCAGCGCTCCTACGTATTTCATAAAGCCTCCTAACTATCAGTATATCATGTGTGGTTGGCTACGGCGAACTTATTTAATCGGCAGAGACTTCACTTCAAAGTCATATCGGCTATCAGCAGCAAGCTTTGCATCGGTCAGAACAAAGATTGCAGGATTGTATGCAACTCTTTCAATTAAAATGTCCCTGGCTTTCTCTACATCCTCAATTGTGAGGGCAAGCATTGCTTCCTTCTGGCACTTTCTGAGCTCATCGGAAATCTTGTATAGATACCTTCTCAAATCAAGTATTGCCTTGGATGATGGGCCTATTGGCTTTACATCCCTTGAAAGGATGTTGAGCTTTCCATCCTCAAGCTTGCTATCTGTAATCTCCTCAGACTTCAAAGCATCAGTAAAATCATCGATCGATCCATCAATTCTTGGGTCTCTGTATGTGTAGAAGTAGAGAATCTCCTCAGAGGTGTCGATTGCCCCGCCAGCACCATAAGCGCCACCCTTTTCCCTGATCAAAGACCAAAGGCTGTTCTTAGATGCAAGAGACATCATCATTCTCTCAGATGCAAAAGTTGGATCCTCCTTCTTTGCAGATGGAGATGCAAGAGACACATAGCTAACAGGAGATGAGATTGTATAGGCCATATGCCTAGAAGACGCATCTATTGTTCTAGAATATGGAAGAAGGCCAGTACCAATATTCAATGAGCGATTGAACTCCTTGATAAGTGGAATCACCTCAGCTTCATCTCTCTCTTCACAGGAGATGTGGAAGGTTAAGCGACTTGATGTGAATGTCTTCTCAGCCAAAGCCTTCAATCTCTGAGGAAGCTCTGAG
This sequence comes from Spirochaetales bacterium, assembly GCA_017629575.1. Taxonomy (GTDB): domain Bacteria; phylum Spirochaetota; class Spirochaetia; order Sphaerochaetales; family Sphaerochaetaceae; genus Ornithospirochaeta. The sequence goes on from JAGBWX010000127.1 coordinate 10,755, forward strand.
AGTTCAGAGCTGAGCATCTGGTCAACTCTGTACCAAAAGAGAAGTCCTTGAATTCTCTCAGTTGTGTAGAGAGATGGATTGAGAACTGAGGAGGCACTGCCAACAGCATACTGGTGGCCATAGCGAAGAACAGAGCTCTGGAAGTCTGTCTCAATGTCTGTAAGGGCAGCCTTGATTCTATCGATGGACTTATAGTCGAACTCTCTAAACAACCTTCCAAATAACTCAAGCGCCTCTGGGAAATACTCTTTGAGAGCTTTGAATCTGCAATATATGAATGCCCTATCTTTGTTCTCGGAATCAGTGCCAGCCTCAACCATAAAGGAAGCTGCGCCTGTCTTGAACCTTAGTTCTGTCAAGAAATCTGAATAGTTCTGATTTCCGACATTTGTCATCAGAAGAAGTCTTGAGAGAACTGATAAATCTTCAAGTTCTTCATATGAATAGTCAGATACATCGAATGCCATATCAGCATAAACGATGCCTCCTGTAGTCATTTTTGCAGAAATTATGTTCCCGTTTACGTCGTGTGGGATATCAATATTCTCATTTGGAATATCTTCCATATTAAGGCGAGGAAGAGTTTCCAAATCTTCATTACTCTCTTCTGACTCTGAGAACAGAAGGTACAGTTCCTCCTCTTCTTTGGAATAGAGATGCTTAAGGCTTTCTGTCTTCTCTGCAATTTCTCTATCGATTCTTTCCTGATTATTCTCGTCCATTGCAATGACAGCAAGAAGACGATGAGGATTATCAATAAAGAGTTTTTCTATCTGCTTCTCGAGGTATCTTTCATCCTCTTCCAAGGACTTTCTGATTGCTGCAATAATAGCTCTAGGCGCAAGCATATCCGCTGGGTTCTTGCCATATGCCCAACCCTTGTCAATTCTAGAGAAGAAGAGAGAATAACCCTGGCTGATTCCACTAGGAATCTCTTTGAGTCTAAATTCCATTCTTCTTAAAGATGCCTCAATAGACATCTTTGAAAGACCTTCTGAGACTATCTTTCTCAATGAGGAGAGCAGGAACTCCTCAATCTTTTCAGAGTCTTTCTCGTCTGCTCCTGATATGCCAACTGAGAAAAGAAGCTCTCTATAGCTATCTGCCATACCGCTTTCACTGGAAAGGTCTCTTCCTAGGCCAGACTCTACGATAGCCTTGTAAAGAGGTGATCCAGGATTGCCAAGAAGAAGATCAACAATCAATGAAAGCTCAGTATTTAGCCTAGGATTCTCCGCACCCTCCAAAAGCCATGAGAGCATTACAGTTGAGGAAGTGTTTCCTTCTTCCGCATTGCTTGTCTCTCGAACAAATTTTCTTTCGCTCCAACGCTCTGTAAGCTGTGGTCTTGCTACCTTTTCTCCACCATCTCTAGATGATAGATACTCCTCATCAAGGTATTTGAGCTTCTCATCTAAATCCAAATCACCATAGAAGAAGAGCGTCATATTTGCAGGTACATAGTGCTTCTTGTATGTTGCTATAAACTCTTCATAAGTCAAGTTGCAGATATCTGGTGGATTGCCGCCAAATTCATGTCTATAAGGACTATCTTCATCAAACAGAGGACGGGAAGCAGCTGATGCGACAACAGATTCATGCAGGGAGATGTCTCCCTGCATCTCAGAGAATACAACACCCTCAAAGAGAAGCTCTCCCTCGCTTGAGCATCTTATTCCCTCTTGCATGAAAGACTCTTTCCTCACTAAA
>JAGBWX010000128.1 GCA_017629575.1 Spirochaetales bacterium
ACCTGTCCTTGGCATAAAGCGATAGAAGGTAGAGAAGGCACAATGAATCAGAGCCTCCAGAGAAGGCCAGCAAAAGCTTTCCGCTAGGAAGATTAAGCCTGGAAGGAATTTGCTTTTTGGACAACAAGCTCTAGCCTCTCTCCATTTAGGATATCGACGACTCTTTCAGCAGCCTCATCGACCGCCTTCTTGATCAATGAGAAATCAGAATCGCTGAACTCTGTGAGAACATGGTCTACAACGCTCACGCCCTCTTCAGGTCTTCCAATTCCAATATACACTCTGATGAAGTCTTCGCTGTAGTGCTCAATAACAGACTTAAGGCCATTGTGGCCTGCGCTTCCACCCTTTGTCCTAATTCTGATCTTTCCAGGAGGCAAATCCATCTGGTCAACGATGACGATAAGCTTATCCTCTGCCTTAACAAGCGCAGGGATCACCCTTCCGGAATTATTCATATAAGTGAGTGGCTCTACCAGAGTGTGAGAGGAGAAAGATGCTAAGCGATACGGCTTAAGCAAGCGCTTCTTCAGTCTTACGCCTTTTAGCTCAGCAACCCTCTCTAAAGTAAGAAACCCGACATTATGCCGGGTTTTCTCATACTCCGGCCCAGGATTTCCCAGACCGATTACTACCATATTAGACCTCGTAGAAGTCCATGTGGCTGATGACGCCCTTGAGAAGGTTGTTCTGTACAGCCTTGATGACTACCTTGTGATCCTTTTCGCCCTCTACTGAGAGGATGAACTCACCCTTGAAAGCCTTCTTGTTGAGTGTGTATGTTCTTGCATCGATTGATACGTGAACGTTTTCACCCTTGCCATAAACAACTGCAGGGATTCTGCCTGCACGAACGAGTCTTCTTGAACCTGCTGAACCGAAATCTTCAGTTCTGAGCTTTGCGGAAAGTGTTACGTCTGCCATTTTCCATTTCTCCTTGTACTCTCGCTGGCTATGCCAGCTACCATAAACATGCCACAGGGCACAATCAAGCATAATAATGGTTATTTCTAATCTATTCAAGAGTTTGAAAAAGAAATACCCTGCAAAGCAGGGCATTCAGGGAAGGCGGGACTCGAACCCACGGTGCAAGAATCAAAATCTCGTGCCTTAACCACTTGGCGACATCCCTATCTTGAAAAGAAGTTAACAGAAAATGTGATTTAGGTAAATAATGCAATTTGTCCTATTTGATTTCTGCTATGCATGTCTTGAAATAAGCATCAAGCGCTCTTTGATATTCCCCAGCCCTTTTGCCATCAGTCAAAATAAACCAAGTGCTACCAGAGCCTGAAAGTGAATAATAGTCATCCTTATCAACAATGTCGTTAAGGATTTTATCCACATTTCCATCTAGCAACAACTCAAAGTCATTTCTAAAAGTTGCCCTATTGATAGCCTCTAAGCTGTTTGGAAGCGCAGAAATCTCTCTATTCATGTTGTCTAGGCGATTAAATGCATCTTTAGTAGATACATGGGAATTAGGGAAAATCATTAATAGTTTTCTCTTTAATGGAAGTTCTGACTCTACTATGACTTCACCTCGTCCCTTTACTCTAGCAGCCGTAAACCCTGTGATGAAAAATGGAACATCAGAGCCAACTCTCTCACCAATCTTGAGCAGAATTTCCTTATAGACTTTGAAATGCTCGCCTAAAAACATTATTACAGAAGCAGCATCAGAAGAGCCACCACCCAATCCTGCCTGAGAGGGGATATGCTTTTCTATTGAGATTCTTAAGGAAAATACAAAGCCAGTCTCTTCTGAAAAGAATCTTGCTGCCTTCTCCATAAGATCCATTTTGCCCGGCTCTAAATATGAATCATTTCCATCAATAGATATCGCAAGTTCATTGCATTCCTCAATTTCATAGCTTATATAGTCAGCTAAACTTGTCCTTATAAAATAGGAATCAAGATCGTGAAAGCCATCCGGTCTCTTAAGACCGATAATAAGGCCTAGATTGATCTTTGAATGAGCTATTGCAACACCCTTATTCACAAATTAACCTCCATGTCTCATCTTTAGCCTTTTCTGGCCAGAATGTTCTTGAGCTAGGATTTCTTGGCGATGGATGGAGAAAGGTTACGACATCTCCGAACTCAGATAGTTTTTCCTCCGCATATCTTCCAATGGCGATATGCTTTTCAATGTCATATATATCCAAAGTAGCCTTAAGGTTGTCATCACAAATTCTGTTTATTGTTGCTCTATCGTTCTTTCCTAGCTCCACTGGAGTGATGTTTGTACCCTTTTCCGAAATAAAAGCCAATGGACAGTAGTTGATTACTGTTGCATGGCTAAAGAATACATCCCGTTCTCCAATTAGCGATGCCATCTGCCAAAATCTTGCACCAGATACTTCGCTTCGCTTTGTATCCATTCCCAAAACAGGACGCAGTGGACACTCCACTCTTGGCTTTCCAACCTTGTTATTGATTTTAAGATAGTTTTTGACGCTATTGATTTCCCCGAAAGGAACGCCTGTTTGAACCATACCAAAAGGGCCAGGATTCATTCCCATGAATAGAACCTTCTGGTTCTCTGATATTGAAAGAGCTAGGTAGCTCTTATAGTTCTCTAGAGCATATTCAAGGGGATTGTAGATATAGCCAGCAAAATCAAAATGAGCCTCTTTCAGCTCCCTATTTAACTTTTCTGTCCGCTTTATCAATGCTTTTAGCTTATCCACAATTGAAATGGTAGTAAAAATTTCAAATTTTGCATATTCTCAATATCATGGCTTCGGGGATTAAAGCAATAATATTCGACAAAGATGGCACCCTCTTCAACTACGGAAAGGTATGGGGAACTGTTATCTCAGCATCCTTAAAAGCCAAAGTTCCTGTTGAAGGACTCAGTAAAGAAAAAGCTGAAGCCTGCATCTTAGAGCTTGAGAAGATTACAGGAATCGATAGATACGGCAACGCTCACAAAGATGGAATCCTCTTTAGACATGACAAGCTCATTGAATGTACAGTTAAGCTTTTGAAGGTTATTTTCAAATATAAGCTACCTCCAATTAGGGCAATCAGCGCATTTCTCTCTCTTGTAGACAGAGCCGACCATGGGCTTGAGGAAAAGCTCGAGAATTTCGACTTCTCCGAAACAACAGAAATCCTGGAAAGATGCCACGAGCGTGGCTATACAATCGGAATGGTTACTAATGACAAGAAAGATTCTGTTAAGATGTTTCTTGAGAAGTTCGATCCAAACCGCAGAATATCCTTCATTGAGACCGGTGACGGTAATTCAAAGAGAAAGCCATCGGCTGATGCTGCAAGAAAATTCATGAAGCTAAACTCAATCAAGCCATCTGAGCTCTGCATTATTGGCGACACAATAATAGATATGAAATTTGCAAGAAACGCTAAAGCCGGAAGAAAGATCGCACTTCTATCTGGAAGCGGAGACTTAGAAAACCTCACAAAGCTTTCAGATGTAGTCTATCCAAATTTAAAGGATATCATTAACGATCCTGTGCTTTTTTAGCGATTGACCTTCCTAGTCTGAGCTCCACATCTTGGGCAGAATACAGAGCCATCTGTTATGTGCTTTCCGCATCTTGGACAGTCAAACTCTTCAATCTCCTCAACAGTCTCTACAACAACTGGCTCTACGTCAGGAGTATTGTCATCCATGCCAAAGCTCTCATTAAACACAGCCTGCATCGGTCTTATGTATCTCATCATTTCATCATTAGTCAGTCCAGAACGATTGAAAAGTTTTCTTCTCTTGAAATAATAGCCCATCAGAAGGAATGAAAGGATTGAGCTGACTATATAAGATCCAGCATAGATGGAACTTCCTCCGACGACCATGTAGTACGCCATCACCCAAGCTAGCACAGAAGATATAACCTGAAGGATGTATAAGCACACCAATCCACTCTTTCTAAACCATGTGAGACCGCGCATTGCGATAATGGAAAGCGCGACATAGATTGCTCTTTCTACAGCACCCCAAATATTTAAGAGTGTTGGATCTGAATATGCCAGAGTAAGATTTTGGATGAATATCGCAAGATTTCCAACAACTCCAACAGGAAGAATGAATGTTGTATATATCTTGTGGAATTTCAAAGGTGTATTTCTGATAGCTTCAATTCTGTCCATATAAAATAGGGTAACACTAAGGGTTTGAACTATTAATAGGCAAATATACAATTTATGGTAATATTGTAAATTTCAAAAATATTTATTGGCATAAATGTATTTATTTGTTGTGTATCACTCTATTTAACAACATAGCTAATCTTAACTATGATATAATCCAAGCTAACTATTAGTGTTTAAATGCGAAAAGAATTTCCTGTTGTATTGATTTTCGTTGACACTTTACATTATTATGTCAAAAAAAGAATTTTACAGGACTTTTAGGAGTTATACATATAATGGCAAATGATTCTTGGATGCAGCTAAAGGAACATAAGGATATTGTAAAGGGCGAATGGCCAACAATTGCCGAGATGTTTGAAATCAGTTTAAAAAGATTTCCAGAAAGACCATGCTTCACAGTAATCGAAAGAGAAAAACATGTAATCTCATACAAAGATGAATATAGAGAGATAATGAAGGCAGCAGCCCTCATTGTTAATGCAGGACTCAAAAAGGGCGATAGAGTTCTCCTTAATGGAAAGAACTCTAGAGAGTGGGCAACTGCATATCTTGCAGCACAGTTTGCTGGCTGCGTCATCTGTCCAATGGATAATCAGATGAACATTCAGAGAGTTGCAGAACTTGGAGAATTCGCTGAATGTAAGTTCGTATTTGGCGATCTCGATATCCTTGAGAAGCTAAATAACCTCAACTCACCTTGGTTCGAAAGCATCAAGGGCAAGTGTCTCCTTGCTGGAAAGAGCGATAAGTACCAAAAGATTTATAATCTCGACGTTGAGCCTCTCCAGAAGAAGGTTGACGTATCTGAATATGATATTGCTGCTATCCTCTTCACTTCAGGCACAACAGGAAATGAAAAGGGTGCAGTGCTGACTCAGAGAAATCTCACATCAAATGTCTATCAGGCTGCAAATGGAATGACTGTAAATGAAACAGACGTTCTTTACGCACTTCTTCCACTTCACCACAGCTATTGCTGTACAGCTGTTCTCTTAGAGTCCATCATGCATGGAGCTCAGTGTCTCTTTGGTCATGGCATCATCATCTCAAGAATGCTCAACGACCTCAAAAGGGGTGGCGTAACAGTATTCATGGGCATCCCTCTTCTTTACAACAAGCTCCTAGCTGGAATCGAGAAGAAGCTGGAAGCAAAGGGCGCATTTGTAAATGGATTGATGAAGAGCATGATGAATTTCAACCTTTGGTGCAAGATGAAGTTCAAGAAGGCTCCTTTCAATAAGTTCTTTGGAAAGAAGATTCTCTCACAGCTTGGCCTAGATAAAGCAAAGGTTCTTATCTGTGGCGCAGGCCCTCTTTCTCCAGAGGTATTTAGAAAGTATCAGGCACTGGGACTCAACTTCCTCCAGGGCTATGGCCTTACTGAAACATCCCCTATTCTTACTCTCAACCCAATCGAGCACTTCAAGCTCGACTCAGTTGGAAAGGTTCTTGCATTCATCGACATGAAGATTGCAGATCCTAATGAAGAAGGCATTGGCGAAATCAGAGTTAAGGGACCAAACATCTGTCAGGGATATCTTAATGACAAGGAGCATACAGATGAACTCTTTGACGAAGATGGTTATCTCAGAACAGGTG
>JAGBWX010000129.1 GCA_017629575.1 Spirochaetales bacterium
ATCAAGAATGAGAATCTTAGGCTCAGCAATCAATGTGCGTGCAAGAGCAATAAGCTGCTTCTGGCCCTGAGATAGCGTTGTATTCTTAATCTCTGTGTCGTAGCCCTTCTCCAAAGACTCTATTAAAGGCTCTATTCCGAGGCGTCGACAAGCTAAGATCATCTCTTCATCTGTGACATCTTTGCCATATTTTAGATTATCTCTGATTGTTCCTGTAAACAAAACAGAATCTTGTGGCATAACGGTTACAGTTCTTCTCAAAGACTCAATAGTCGCATCCTTAATGTCTACACCATCTATAAGCACCCTGCCCTCTACTGTGTCATAGAAGCGAGCAATAAGGTTAATGATTGTTGTCTTTCCTGCTCCTGTTGGGCCAACAAGAGCAATTCTCTTTCCGCCATCGATATCGAAGTTGATATCCTTGATGATCAGCCTATCTGGTTCATCAGGATAAGCAAAGGATACTTTATCGAAGGTAACTCTGCCTTTGTCGGCTTTGAGGGCAACCGCATTCTCACTTTCTATGATGTTAGACTTCTCATCCATAAGCTCGAATACTCTAGCCGCTGCAGAGAAGTTATTTGTCATCTGGTTGTACATGGAGGCCAAGCTTCTAATTGGCTGCCAGAAGAGTCCCATATATCCAATGTAGGCAAGAATCTCTCCAAGAGATTCCTCCCCCATTGAGAGTTTCTCAATGGCAAAGAAGAAGAGGAAGAAATACCCAATGCCCTGTGAAGACTGGATAACGATATTTAATAGATCGCCTCTTCCAACAGCTCTGATCCATGCTTTTGTGATATCTGCCCAAATGCCCTTTGCTTCAGCATTTGTCTCATTTTCTGCATTGAATGATTTGATTGCCCTAATTCCTGCATAGTCTTCATGGATGAATGCTTTATAGTTTGACTGCTTCTTTCTAAAGTTCTCCCAGTTCTTATAACCCTTGATGATGATGACATATGCAAAGAATACGAGAATAGGCAGAACTATCAGAGCAGATAGAGAAAGCATTGGATTCATTGCAGTCATAATCACAAGAATTACAATCAGCATTAGAACATTAGGAATCAAAGTATCTACAAGCTGAGTAGAAATCTGCTTGAGGCCATTCATGTCACCAACAAGACGGGCAAGAATTCTTCCAGTTGGACGGGAGTCGAAGAAGAACAAAGGAAGTGTGATGATGTTCTTATACACGTCTTCCCTGATTCTAAAGACTACTTCGTTTGTAAGCTTTGTCATCAAATGCTGCTTTATGATTACTAAAAGCCACCATAGAACAATCAAGGAAACTCCAAAGGAAACTGTCTTTATAAGACCAGCCTTATCTTTGTTTGCAATATCAACATCTACAGCATGCTCTGTAAATAGAGGAATCATTGTAACAATCAGAGTAGAAAGGCATACAAGTATGATTACAATGGCAATTCTTGCCTTGTAATCTGTGAAATAGGACAAGATTCTCTTCAGTATCTGGGAGCGCGGAATCTGAACAGAGGCTTCGTCTTTCTTATAGTTCTCTCTCATTATGCCTCCTCTGGATACTGTGAAATGTATGTCTCATAATAAAGGCCCTTCTTCTTAAGAAGCTCATCATGAGTTCCTCTTTCTGCGATTCTTCCATCCTCTAGGATGAGAATCTCATCTGCAAAAGCTACAGCAGATACTCTATGTGCAATAATAAGGAGAGACTTATCCTTCTCCTTTCTGATAGTTCTCTCGATGTCCCTTTCAGTCTCCATATCAAGAGCACTTGTTGCATCATCCAAGATAAGGAGCTGGCTCTTCTTTAAGAAGGCTCTAGCAATAGATAGTCTCTGCTTTTGGCCCCCAGAGAGACCTACGCCCCTCTCTCCGATTACAGTCTCATAGCCTTCAGCCAGCTTGATGATAAATTCCTCTGCCTTTGCATCCTGGCTAGCCTTTATGACCTCATCCTTCAAGTCCTTATCTCTCTGTCCGAGTTTTATATTGTCTGTGACAGTATCTGAGAATAAGAATACATCTTGGGTAACAATTGAAGAAAAGAGGCGTGCGTCCTCGATAGATACACTCTTAATATCTTTGCCGTTGATATTAACCGTTCCATCTGTTGGATCAATAAAGCGCATTGCAAGGTTTGCAATGAGGCTCTTTCCAGAGCCTGTTGCTCCCATGATCGCAACTGTCTTGCCAGGTGTAATAGTGAATGAAATATCATCAAGAACCTTCTTCTCACCAAAGGAAAGAGAGACATTCTTGAACTCCATTGTTCCAATCTTTGAATCTAAGGCACCTTCACCATCTCTTATTGATGTTTCACGCTCAAAGATAGCCTTTACCTTTCTTGCTGAAGCCCTAGACTGTGCAAAGATAGAGAGAAGCCAACCGAACTCCAATACAGGCCATGTCAGATGGTTTGTATACTGGAATATCTCAGTAAACTCACCAAGTGTCATAGAGCCCTTTATTACCAATAGTCCAGATACAAATGTAGAAAGAATAAGCATCATTCTACCAAGAGCTGTCATAGGGGTTCCCCAATCAGCCCATACAAGGTCTAGCTTTCTATGCTTATCTCTAAAAGCCTTTGAATAGACTCTGAGTTTTGACTTCTCATGCTCTTCCTTGCCGAAGGACTTAACAGTTCTAATTCCTGTGATTGCCTCACTGGCGCATTGGTTGAGATCTGCTGTTATGTCTGAAATCTCATCAGATATCTTGTCACCAATCACCTCAGACCTAATCCCCAAGAAAGCAATTATTGGCATCAAAACAAATGGAACGATAGCACCAAGTGGATTGACTGCTAAAATTGCAATGCTCATAGATACCATGTAGGCAACACATTCTAAAAAGAAGATTCCACAAAATCCGAAGGAAAATCCAATGTAGTTACAGTCTTCAGTGGTTCTGCTCATCAAATCAGCAGGTGTTCTTTCTCTGAAGAACTGTCCATCCTGCTGCTGGATATTCCTAAACAAATCCAGAGAAAGATCTCTCTCTACACGCTTAGAAATGATGTCTGCAGAGAACTCTTCCATGTAGTGGAAGATACCAGAGAATACATAAGTTAGAGCCATTGGAATTGCTAGGCGCCAAAATATCTCATGCCTGCCTTCGCCCATAACCTGGTCGACGATTATTCCAGTAAGTTTTGGTCCTAAAGTAGATAGATAAACACCAACAGCAAGTCCTGTCAGAGATATTAGGTAGATATACCAATACCTAAATGCATATCTCTTGATTTTAATCTTCATCTAACAACCTGACCTCTGGGCTACCTACTCAATTCAGGGGATGTAAAATAAAGATTTCACACCCCTAAAACCACACGGAAAATATAAGAAATAAAACTAAGTTTTATCTCTCTAGATTAATGTTAGCAATTACAAAACTTAATATCAACATAGCGTAGCTTTACCATGAAATACATATGTAAGCCACATGCTAATATATGAAAAAAGAGACAGCCACAATGAAGCTGTCTCTTCCAGTAAATCAAAATTGAATTATGCGTAGATTATGAAGTCATCCTTTCTTGGCTTTGCTATAGGGGCTTCCCCTTCTGCATAGCCTAAGATGCAGAATCCAATGCCTTCCCATTCCCCTGCAATGCCAAGATCTGAAAGGATTGCCTTTCCTTCTTCGCTTTCAAAGATTTCTCTTGCTCTGTTTATCCAGCATGATGCTACGCCCAATGAATTTGCAGCATTCATGAGATTTCCCATAATGAGAGCGCCATCATATACTCTTGTTGGGATTGCTTTATCTACAAGAACGAGAATAACATCTGGTGCGCCATAGAATGGCTTCTTGCTTTCATCTCCCATTACTCTTGCATTGAGAAGTTCGAGCTTATCACGAAGAGCTTTGTTCTTGATTACAACAATCTTTCCAGGCTGTCTGCCCATAGCAGAAGGTGCATAGCTACCAGCTTCTGTAATCTTCTTGATCAAATCCTCGCAAACAGAATCACTCTTATAAGAGCGAACACTGCGTCTATTCATAATTGAATTATATGCATCATTCATTTCGACACCTATCAAATCCATACATTATTCTGGAATCCACCCTTCATAAAGCTATCAAGGTTGGATGCAGCAATTTCCATAATTCTGGCTCTACTTTCCAGAGCCGCCCAGCTTATATGTGGAGTAATATAGCAATTCTTTGCCTTCAAGAGAGGATTGTCTTTCTCAATCGGCTCAGACTTTGCTACATCAAGGCCTGCTGCATAAACTTTTCCTGAGTTTAATGCCTCTGCAAGATCTTCTTCATTGATGAGCTGTCCACGACCATTGTTGATAATGATTACACCATCTTTCATCTTTGCAATGGTGTCCTTGTTGATCATGTTATATGTACTTGGGAAAGCAGGACAATGAAGAGAAATAACATCTGCATTTTCATAGAGGTCTTCGATTGTAACAAATGTACCGAACTCTTCGCCAGGGTACTCGATCATATCATGATAGATAACATTCATGCCCATAGCCTTAGATAACTTTGACATGGTCTTTCCGATTCTTCCCATGCCGATAATGCCGATAGTCTTGCCTTTAAGCTCGATCAATGGTCTTTCCCAGTAACTCCATTTACCAGATTCAGACCAAGTTCCATCATGTACAAGACGATCATGGAATCCAACGTGGCAACAAATCTCCAAAAGGAGAGCCATGGCAAACTGAGCAACTGCTTCTGTGCCATATGCAGGGACATTGGTTACCACAATGCCCCGTTTTTTAGCATATTCAATGTCGATTACATTGTATCCGGTGGCGAGTACGCCGATATACTTGACAGTATCTGCATCCTTCAAGTTGCTTTCATTAAGCTTGACCTTGTTGACAATAACAGCATCAAAGCCTTTGATTCTGTCTTCTACTTCCTCTGGCGCTGTGTTGTCATAGACCACTAATTCGCCAAGCTTCTCGAACGCATCCCAGGAAAGATCTCCAGGATTTTCTCTCTCGCCATCCAGTACAACAATCTTCATTTATTCCTCACTATTAGAGTTCTACGAAATTAATAGCAGCACCAATCTTGAACTGAACATCAGAGAACTTAGCATCAGGAACGTTCTTGTAATTCTTTGCGCTTACAAAACCGAAACCAGCAGAGAGCTCAAGATAATCTGTCAACTGATAGCTGCCATCAACCTTGAATTCAATTCTATGTTCAATCTGCTCAGGAGTACCTGTCATCTTCTTAGTAGCAAGAGCTTCTGGTCCAACTGGGTTCTTAACACCGTTAAGATATCCATAGCCATATGTTCCGTGCTTTGAATAAGTGAATGAAGCATCAACAAGGAATGAATCGAGCTTACCGAAGCTAGCACCGAAACCAAATACCTTAGCATCGCCACCGAATCTGTAGCCGCCATAAGCGATTTCGTCATTATCCCACCAATCGTGGATTCCAAGAACATGATCGAAGTTAGGCTCAAGGTCACCTCCGCGAGTCTTATAGTTGAGATAAAGGAATGGAGATGTTGATGCATATTCTGCATATGCTGTAAGGAACATATCATCAAAGATCCAAGAAGTATCTGCACCGATTAAGAGGCCATTTGCGTTTGGTCTAGCGAGAGGATTAGTTGTTTCTCCACCAATCTGAATCTGGTCAAAGATAAACTCGCCTCTTACTCTGAGGTGTGGCATTACAGTCCAACCTGCCTCAAGAGAGAGAATATTGTTAGCCTCATCTCTATTTCCTGCTGTTACTTCAATTCCTTCCATGTAGTTATTGAAGCCATGGTGGAAGAGGAATGGATTCAAGAGACGCATATCAAGAGTTGTATCCATATATGCGATGATGCCTTCATTCATTGTAAGAGTTACATTCTTAGCAGGCTTTATATCAAATCTGTGGATAGAAACAATATTATGCATTCCATTGAAGTTGAAATCTTCTGTTTCATTGCTTGAATTCATATTGCTGAACAATGAAATGTTCATTGTGTAGTCAAAGATATCAGAGAAAGTATGGAGGCGCATGAAGTCCTGTCTTGAGAAGTTATCGCCAAGAGTGAGGTTTCCTGTCTTGCCATAGCCAAGGCTCTGTCTTGATCTCTGAACAGAGAAATTCATCCAATCGTTTCCGATGAGAGCACCTGCGAGAAGTGTACCTTCATGCTGAGTATTGAAGCCCTTTGTAATAGCATCGAAGTTAGTACCCCATGACTTATCATACTGCTTGTCATGCTGAGGATTGAGCATCAAGTACTCAACGATTCCATAGAATGTACCAGCATAATCGATCTCTGTGCCAAACTCGAGACCATTGAATCTGTCTCTAACTGGGAAGAGCCAATCTGCGTATCTTTCTTTTTCAACAACATTCTTGTGAGCATAAACTTCAGGAGCAAGAGTCACAAAAGGTGTGAGACCAACATTGTCTCCCTCAATCATTGGATCGAATGCCAAAGAAGAAGCTGC
>JAGBWX010000015.1 GCA_017629575.1 Spirochaetales bacterium
AGGCCTTCCTGTATCTACTCTGAATGGGAATAGGCATGGGATCAAATTGTTTTCCTCTGACTCTCTGATTTGATTTGTTTTGTCCATTGGTTCAAGAAGGGATTTGCCTTCTTTATCAATGGGCTCAAGGAGGATGCTAGCAATCACATTCTTATATCTTAGGGCGATATGATGGAAGAAAGGCCTGGTTGGACTAGCCATAATCCAAGCATAGTGACGACTATATGAAGGTAGCGTCTCATGAATCTTTTTATCAAGGAGTGAGCCTGCAACCATCAAAAAGCTAGAAGTGAAGTTATCTCTGTTGTTTAAGTTTGATCTCATAAGAACAAGGTAGCATGACAAATCCCCAAAAAGAAAATTTTATGAAAATAAAAAGCCAGCTATTGCTAGTAGCTGGCAAAAATATGGAGAGAGGAGACTTTGGTTAGATATAATACTTTCTAATAAAATCTACCGCGCGTTTTGCTGCTGTCTCTGGATCTGGGTATGGGAGGCACTCTACTGTGCACCAGCCATTATAATTGATCTTTGAGAGAGCAGAGAAAACCCTGTCGAAATCCAGATGGCCATCACCAGGAGCCCATCTGTTTGAATCTGCGAGGTGGATATACTCTACGAATTCTCTGTTTCTGATGAGTGCTTCTGCAAAGTCTGCGTCTTCGATATTCATATGGAATACATCTGGCATCATTGTGAAGTTCTTTCTTCCAACCTTTCTTACGAGTTCTGCACACTGGTCGCAGTTGTTGATATAGTCAATTTCGTATCTGTTTACAGGTTCGAGGATAAGCTTTACGCCTCTCTTTTCTGCATAGTCAGCAAGATTCCAAGCCATGTCCAAGAAGAGATTCTCACAAAACTGAGGGTCTCTGCCATTGATCATGCCCCTTACTCTGCCGATATTTACAAGTCCACCGAACTCTGAACCAAGGTCAATAAAACCCTTGAATGCAGTTTCAAGTTCAGCTCTCTTTTCCTTGTCTTCTTCTGTGAACATGAGGCCTCTAGCTGCAAATACCTGACCAGAGGAAATAGCAGATACTTCCATGTTGTTCTTCTTGAGGATAGCTCTGAGGTCCTGATGGGAAATCTCGTCATGGTTCTTGAGAGCAAGCTCAACTCCGTCATAGCCAAGCTCTGCAGCTCTCTTGATTGACTTTTCGAGGCCCCTCATTACTACAAATGCTGAAGGTAATGCATTGTCTGATGCAATTGCTACGCCAAGTTTCATTGTTTTCTCCTGTTAGCTTCTTGGTACTTCGTATGGTCCATCCTTGAGATAGACGATTACGAGTTCTTCCCTTTTCTTGCCTGTCCTTCTCTCTACATCCTGGATAGCCTTTTCAATAGCTATCTGGTAGATATTTGGGTTGCTCTCATCTTCATTGTCATCAAAGAGCACTCTGATGTCATTGCCAGGGAGAGAGTCAAACCATTCGTGGCCAATCTGAGGTGCATAGAAGTAGTAGTGGTCCTGAGGTGTTTTTCTGAATACCTTTGCCCACTGCTGTACCTGCCACTGCTCTGGGAGGAATACCCAATCTGGGCTGTTTAAGAGCTTTACAAAGGCCTCTGAGCCTAAGAGGTGCAGGAGTGTAAGAGTTACTCTGTAGTTGACGCTTCCAATTGGATGTCCGCCGTCCGTGATATCTGCAATAGAGATGAGATATCCATCCTTCTTGAGAGCACCAAGTGATGCTACAGCGCACTTAGCACACTGGTAGTGGTTAATTCCAACAAAACCGCCGTGTGTAATAACGAGGTCAGCCTCTGGAACCTTTACCTCTACGCTTTCTCTGATCTTCTCGACTGCTGCAAGGTGAGCCTTTTCGAGATCGCCAGCGAATACGCCTGTGATATTGAAATCGTGGTCTAATGTGACATTGACGATAAAATCCACACCTGCAAGCTTAGCTACAGCAAGGCTTTCCTCATGAACTGGATTGCCTTCTATCTGGAGGTCCTTTGACAAATTGTCATCCATGAGCTCTGGACCATGGAAGATATATGTGGATTCTTCGCCGATGACACCAGGGCAGACTGCCTTTCTGCCACCCGAAGCACCTGCCATAAAGTGGCTTTCAACAAGTCCGGTCAGGATCTTCAGGTCTGCTGAAGTATAGATGGTATCAATCATGGCCTTTGTGCCACGCTTTGTTGTACCAACGAACTCCAGTCGGTTATCGTTCTTTGGCTCATGGTTTACAACCTTGATTCCCATGTCGAAGATTTTACCATCGAGCATTGTTTTTAATTCATCTTCGCGCATTGGACGGTGCATGCCAGTCGCCACAAGAACGGTAATCTGATCATTTGTATATCCTGCTTCGAGAAGTGTCTCTACAACAGGAACGAGTATGCCATTTTCTCCCTTGTAAGGTACTGGTCTAGTATTGTCAGATACGACAATAACTGCAGTTGCATCCTTCTTTGCTTCTTTCTTTTTTTCTGCAATAGCCTTGAGGCTAGCTGATGAAATAGGGCAGTCGAGGGCTTCTCTGATAGCTGCCTTAGGTGCTTCAAGCACCTTAGGCTGCTTCATTGTAGCAATGAATGTGTTATCTGGGAGAATGATGTCTGAATACTTTTCATTCAAAGGATTCTTAACGTAAAGCATACTCGGTTTTTCCTTTAATTACATTTCCTTGATTACTGAAAGATCGCCTGTGCAAGCTGCTTCAAGGATTGGAGCCATGAATGAGTCAACGTCTTCAGCTGTCATTGGAACAGGCATGTTCTGGAGCTTCATCTTGAGAGCTGGATCCTTAGCTGCTGTGAGAGCTCTTGTTACATGAACGTCCTTAACGAACTTTGGAATGTCTGTAAGCTTTGTAGGAGCGTTGATTGATGCGCCGAATGAGATCATTGCTTCTGCAACTGCTTCTGCAAGTGCTCTGCCTTCGAGTGCGTCGATGTCCTTATCTGTGTATCCGTATGACTTGAATACGTTACCTACAACCTTGAGCTGTGGCTGGATTGCCTTGCTGTAGAATACTGCATAGTAAGGATTCATGATACCACAAGCAGTTCCGTGGCCAACACAGTCAACGAGTGAGAAAGATGTGAGGTGTCCGCCTGATGTACCACCAACCATGATTGCATAGCCGCCGAGGTCTGTTGCAAGACCGATAGCTTCTCTTGCCTTTACGTTTGTTGGATCAGCGATAACTTCCTTAGCATATTCTGCTACGAGGCTGATAGCTGTAACAGCGAGGTCCTTACACTTTTCGAATGTTGCTTCCTTAGCACCGCAGAATACTTCGAATGTGTGAGCAATAGCATCAAGTGCGCCGTCAATTGTTACTGAGAGAGGCATTGATGTTGTTACCTTGTAGTCGAAGAGTGGGCGAGCAGGAACGATTGCTGGGTCAACAATCAAAAGCTTCTGGCCCTTAACTGGGTCTGTGATGTTTGAATACTTTGTGAGGTGTGCGCCAGAAGAAGCTGATGTCTCAACTGCGATAACTGGAGTCATCTTTGCGCCAGTCTTCTCGAGGTATTCTGTTACCTTGCCTGTGCCGAAGTAGCCGTCGATCTCTGGTGTTACGAAACCGCCGAGAGCTGCAAGCATTGAAGCTGCCTTACATGCATCGATTGTTGAACCACCGCCGATTGCAATGATTGCATCTGGCTTGTGCTGAAGAACATATGTTGTAAGTCTGTATACGTCTTCTCTTGGTGCGTTTGGCTTTGCATCTGGAGCAATTGCGCCACCTGCAACCTCTACGCCAGCTGCTGTGAGAGCTTCAACAACTTCGTCAGCAACCTTCTTCATGTATGTTGTATTTGATACTACAAGAGCCTTCTTGCCGTATTCTGCTGCGATCTTGCCAACTTCAGAAAGACAGCCAACGCCAACTGTGTAGTTAGGGAATGCTGCTCTGAGTAAGCTATATGCCTTTGAAATATTGTCCATTTTATTTCTCCTTACTTGTTAAAAGAGCCTTTACTCTATTTGCGATATTTTCACCAGAAAGACCATATTTTGCCAAGAGTGGTATATATGGGCCTGTTTCGCCGAAGATATCTTCGATAGCGATATTATCAACCTTGCATCTTACCTGTGCCTTGAAAGCTTCTTCTGCAATTGCTGAAGCAAAGCCGCCAGCGAGGAGGTGTTCTTCTACTGTTACGAGAGCGCCTGTCTTAGCTACAGACTCGAAGAGAGATGCTGTATCAAGAGGCTTTACGAATGGAACTGAGAATACTTCAGCGTTGATGCCGTCCTTCTTGAGAATCTCAGCTGCTTCGCATGCCATTGATGCTGTGATGCCGTTTGCTGCGATTGTTACGTCTGTGCCTTCTACGCACTTAACAGCCTTTGCCTGGAAGAATGAATCCCTGTCTGTGTCGATGTCAGGCATAGCATTTCTGTTAAGTCTGATATAAACAGGATTGTTTCTTGTGAGAGCATACTCTAAAGCGAGTTCTGCCTGTCTTGCGTCAGATGGTACGATAACTTCCATGTTTGGAAGTGCACGCATGATAGCGATGTCTTCAATTGCCTGGTGGCTAGCACCGTCGAAGCTGTCTGAGAGACCGCCGTATGCACCTGCGATGATAACTGGAAGGTTGTTATAGCAGATGTCGTTTCTGATCTGGTCTGTGCTCTTGAGAGCAAGGAAGATTGCGAAAGCGTTGATTACTGGGTGGTAACCGCATGTTGCAAGGCCAGCTGCCATGCCTGCGAGGTTGCCTTCAGCAACGCCAACATTGAAGAATCTCTCTGGGAATGCCTTTCCAAAGAGTCCGCTCTTTGTTGAGCTTGATACGTCTGCATCGAGAACAACGAGCTCTGGGTGTGTTTCGCCAAGCTTTACAAGATGCTTTCCGAAAGCGTCACGCATTGCAATACTCATACAAGTGCCTCCTTCTTTGCTGTGTCTTCCTTAAGTTCCTTGATACCGATTTCATAGTGCTCGTCATCAATAACAGCACCATGCCATGTGTTCTTGCCTTCTGAGAAGCTAACGTTAGCTCCCTTTGTTGTGTCGTAGATAATAGCCTTTGGCCAAACGTCGTTGCTGTCGAGCCAGTCAAATGACTTGAGGATGTCCTTTGTGCAGTTGCCGTTGTAAGCTTCGTCGTTTACGAGCCAACCGAATGACTCAAGCTTTTCCTTGAGTGGGTGGAGAGGCATGATCTGATCCTCTGTTCCATCGAGCTGTACCTTGTTGTAGTCGATGAGGAGAACGAGGTTCTTTGTCTTATACTTTGCAGCACACATGAGAGCTTCCCATGAAGAACCCTCGTTAAGACAGCCTTCGCCTGTGAGAACATATGTGCAGTAGTTCTTGCCAGAGAGCTTTGCTGCCTCTGCCATACCGAGACCTACTGAAATGCCATGTCCAAGTGCGCCTGTTGACATATCAACACCAGGAATCTTGAGCATTGCTGGATGTCCCTGAAGATAGCTTCCGAGCACTCTGAACTGATGGATGTCTTCTGCTGGGAAGAATCCTCTGTTGGAAAGAATAGTATAGAGGTTTACGCTAGCATGACCCTTTGAGAGAATGAAGCGGTCTCTGTCTTCCCAATTTGGGTCGTCAGTCTTGATGTTGAGTCTGTTGAAATAGAGGGCTGTGACAAGCTCAGCAGCGCTGCTGGCACCACCCCAGTGACCTGTTCCCCTTTCGTGGAGAACGGAAAACATTGTTTCCCTGAAGCTTGCAGCTAAAAATGCAAGTTCCTCAGCATTCATCTTTCTGTTTTTGTCAGAGAGAAGTTTCTGTAACTTATCACTCATAGAAAGTTCCTTTTTGTATTTGGTATACAATATACATATCACCATAAATTGATACTGTCAAATAGAAAAGAATCTATTTTAATAATATAGGTACAAAATAATTATACTTTGTACACAAAGTACAATTTTGTTGACGGCCTATATATAATAAGATATATTGGTTAGGTGAGGAACCAAAATGAAGATAGTATCCCAAAGTTTGGCCGATCAGGTTTATGAACTAGTAAAATCCGAAATCCTTAAGGGAAATATTAAGGGTGGCGAGAAAATAAGAGAAGATAGTCTAGCAACACAGTTTGGTGTATCAAGAACCCCAATTAGAGAGGCTCTTACAAGACTTGCTGAGTATGGTCTAATCACTATTGCGCCAAGATGTCATGCTGCAGTTGTAAAGATTGACAAGAGGGCGGCAGATGATATTGCATCTCTGAGAGTTGAGCTTGAGCAATATGCTGTTAGGCACATTACCGCAGAAGGCTTTATGTCTGTTCTCAATCAGATTAGCCGCTATGCAGCAGATTGCCAGTATGCATTATCTGTTGGAGAAAGGGCTAAGGCTTTTGAACTCGATAGCCTTTTCCATATCACTCTTATTGCAGCTACTGGCAATGAGGCTTTGATGGATGTCTACAATAGACTAGATGGAAAGATCCAGCTTCTCAGAATCGACCAGGATCTTAAGGAAGATAGGTTGTCTGAGTATATCTCACAGCATGCTCAGATGATTCAGTATATAAAAAACGGCAATATAGAGGCGGCTTGCGATCTTATTGCAGAACATATCACACACTCTCAGCTAAAGGGCTGATTTGACAGGAGAAATAGATGAAAAAGGTTATTCTCATTCCGGATTCATTCAAGGGAACAATGTCTTCCGCAAGAATTTGCTCAATCATGAAAGATACAATCCTCAATCACTATCCAGAGTGCGAAGTTGTATCTATTCCGGTTGCCGATGGTGGCGAAGGCTCTGTTGATGCATTTTTGGAAGCTCTTGGTGGTGAGAAGGTATTCAAGACCGTAACTGGTCCATACGCAGATGAAAAGGTTGAAGGCTATTATGGCATTCTCCCTGGCAATATCGCAGTCTTGGAGATGGCCGCTGCAGCTGCTCTTCCTATGGTTGGCGACAGAAAGGATCCTTCAAAGACAACAACATATGGCGTTGGTGAGCTTCTTGTTGATGCTGCCAATAGAGGCGTCAAGAAGATTATCCTAGGCCTTGGCGGAAGTGCAACTAATGACGCAGCTTGTGGTCTTGCTGCTGCTTGCGGTGTTTCCTTCTACAATGCAAAGGGCGAAAAGTTCATTCCTGTCGGAGGAACTCTTGATGAAGTTGTAAAGATCGATCTTTCTACAATGGATGAAAATCTCAAGAACACTCCTATCGTAACAATGTGCGACATCGACAATCCATTCTATGGCCCAGAAGGCGCTATCGCAGTATATGGTCCACAGAAGGGTGCTGATGAGAAGATGGTTGAAGTAATCGATGAAAAGATGAAGAAGCTTGCTAAGGTCATCGAAGATACTACAGGCATCAATGTTCAGGAAATCCCTGGCTCAGGAGCTGCTGGTGGAATGGGTGGTGGAATGGCAGCACTCTTTTCCTCAACACTTCAGATGGGCATTGAGACAGTTCTCGATACAGTAGGTTTTGATGAGCTTCTTGAAGGTGCAGACTTCGTCTACACTGGCGAGGGAAGAATCGATGGCCAGTCTCTCAGAGGCAAGGTAGTAATCGGCGTTGCTAGAAGAGCTAGCGAAAAGGGCGTTAAGGTCAATGCTTTTGTAGGCGATATCGGCGACAACGTTGAAGGTGCATATAAGGAAGGTGTTACAGGCATCTTCTCAATCAATAGAGTGGCTGTTCCATATAAGGAAGCTCGTCCAAGAGCTGAAAGAGATATGGCTCTCACTATCGATAACCTTTTGAGATATCAGAAGGCACTAGGAATCTAAATGGACGCAAAAAGCATTCTGATGTATGTTCTGGCTCTCTTGTTGATTGGCATCACTGGTGTCAATCTCTATGCGACTATGACCTCTAAGAAGAGAAAGGAAAAGTCAAACCAGAGTTTCCAGAAGATTATCTGGCCTATAGAAGAGAGACTCCTATCTGAAATGAAGGCCAGAAAGCTCAACTATAATAAAGTCAGAAGAATGCTGAATGACCAAGATCAGGGAATCATCTTCTGTGCAGATGAAGAGAAGAGAAAGGCAGTAATTGCTATGGCTGATTCTTCTGTTCACTTCGATTATGAGGATTTGAAGGATTCCAAGGTTCTGTATTCAGTCAAAGGCAAGAAAGTTGAAAAGGCTGAGGTGCAGGCAACGATTAAAGATACTATTTATGTTTACGAAATCGCCTCTAGAGAGTTCAATCCGCGCTCTTTATTGGGCAAGGTTCTCTACGAGACGGCAGAGGATTTCGCTAAGCTTCTAGAAGAAATCAGAAATAGCTGATAATCCCAGGGCAGGTTTGTTTTG
Source organism: Spirochaetales bacterium (assembly GCA_017629575.1). GTDB lineage: Bacteria > Spirochaetota > Spirochaetia > Sphaerochaetales > Sphaerochaetaceae > Ornithospirochaeta. The sequence goes on from JAGBWX010000015.1 coordinate 8,240, forward strand.
ATTGAGATATTGGTAGTTGTCCCTTACAGAGAAGTTGAAGAGGCATACAGGCATGCCATTAATAGGATCAGGGTAAAGGAAGTTAACTTTACAACCATCCTCAATATTTATGGTACTGATAATAGAACTCTCGAAGCACTCAAGCCCTATGACATTGTCGTTGTAAGAGGCATGACGGGATTAGCTGTATCCAAGCTATACCCAGAAATCAACAAAATTGACATTAGCATAACAAGCTCAGATGTTCTTGATTCCATTTTGGATGTAAAGAATACTTATGGACCTTGTAAGATAGGTCTAATTCTTTCTGACAATACGATTTGTTCTATTGAGGCAATAAGGGAGATAAGCGGCTTTGACATTGAGGCAGAGTATGCAGAAGATGAGGATGGCCTTGAAAAGAAGGCCATGAGCCTTATCTCCAGAGGCTGTGATGTTCTTGTTGGTGGCCTTACGCTCAAAGACCTATGCCAGAAGATTGACTTTCCATATGTTCAAATTAAAACTGGCGTCTGGGCTGTTGAGAAGTCTATTAGAGATGCCATTGTTGCTGCTCAGATTCTAGATAGAGAGAGAACCAAGACAAGTCTTTTGGACTCAATTATCGACAACACATCTGGCTGCCTTTTTGCAGTTAACACATTTGGCACTGTCATTGCCAGCAACCAGAAAGCGAACAAGTTCTTTTCCGTTGACGATATGACAGGAAAAAGCGTTACCGAGTTCTACCCAGAGGGAATTCTCTCAATGACCACTCTCTCTGGAACCAAGGTTGAAATTGTTCATAACATTGCAGGAAAGACAATGATGGTAACACAGACACCTATCATTGTGTCTGATGGTGATGTTAAGGCAACCATTGTTGAAATGCAGACAGTTGATGACATTAGGGAAAAGGAAAAGAAGGTTAGAAGCAGACTCTCAGAAAAGGGTCTCACTGCCAGATACCATTTCTCAGACATCATTGCTGAGCATCTTTCAATGAAGCAGATTATCGCAAAGGCTGTCAGATATGCATCTGTAGAGGGCAATGTCCTCATTACTGGAGAAACAGGAACAGGAAAGGAGCTGTTTGTGCAGTCTATGCACAATGCCAGCCCTCGCTCTGAAGGTCCATTTGTTGCCATTAACTGCGCAGCTCTTTCTGAGCAGCTGCTTGAATCTGAGCTATTTGGCTACGCAGAAGGATCCTTTACAGGCGCTTCCAAGGGCGGTAAGGCAGGACTCTTTGAGCTTGCTCATGGAGGAACTATCTTCCTCGATGAAATTGGAGAGATGCCAATGCAGCTCCAGGCTAAGATTCTCAGAGTTCTTCAGGAAAACGAAGTTAGAAGAGTTGGTGGCCATGAAGTCATACCAGTAGATGTTCGCGTAATGAGCGCAACAAATAAGAACATTCCTGAATTGATTGCAAAAGGTCTGTTTAGAAGAGACCTCTACTATAGAATCAACCTTCTCTCGCTTAGCATTCCTCCTCTAAGAGAGCGTATCAACGATATAGGCCTTCTCTTTGAGCACTTTGTAAAGAGAAATGCAAAGCGCTTCAATATCATGGTTCCTGCTATCGACAATGATGCAATTGCAGAGCTTCAGAAGTATAGACGGATGGGTAACATAAGAGAATTGAGAAACGTTGCCGAAAGAATTGTTGTACTCACCACAGAATCAAAGATTACAGCCAATACAATCAAGAATGCAGATATCACTGACTCAGAGAGACTATATCAAGAAGAGGCTCCTCAGCCACTTTTTGTATCTTCTATTAATTATAAGGCAATGTCTACCGAGGAGCTTTATGAAGCTTATCTCGAGTCGCGCCTATCCCTTTCTGACTTCGCAAAGAACTCTGGAATTTCAAGAACAACTATATGGCGTAGATTTAAGAAAATAGAGAGTTGAAACAGCACTGAAACAATCATTGAAACAGATATGTTAACATTACTGAAACATAATGAAACATATATGAAACAAATTAGTATTGCATTGTATTTTATATGTAAAAATCCAACATTTTTTGTATGTTTTTAGTAATTCCTTTTGTTGCTAGAATTTAGTAATAATAAAAAAATTTTCCTTAAAAGAAATATAAAAGTTGGCATGATACTTGCATGTAGATATATACACGCAAAGGAGTGACAAAATTATGACAACTAAGCCAGTACTTGGAATTCTTCTTGGAGATGGTGGTGGAGTAGGTCCAGAGATTATTGCAAAGCTTGCAGCTGACCGCTTCTTCGACGAATATTGCCATCCTGTTTTTATTGGTGATAGAAGAATCCTCAACAGAGCATTCGAAACAGTAGGTAAGAGTGCAGAAATTAAGGAAATTGACTCATTAGACGGTGTTTAGTTTGATGACACATATCTCATGCTCAACAGAAATAACCTTTCTTGTGAAGAAGCTCCAATCGGTGCTCTCACAATCGCTTGTGGAAAGGCAAACCTTGATCAGCTTACATATGCAGTAGAACTCTACAAGGCTGGTAAGATTGAAGGCTTCTGCTTCGGACCTCTCAACAAGGCTGGCATGAAGGAAGCTGGATGCAAGTATGAATCAGAGCATCACCTTCTTGCTCACGAGTTCAACCACACAGCACCATTTGGTGAAATCAATGTTTGTGGTGAGCTTTGGACAACTAGAACAACTAGCCATATCCCAATCTCAGAAGTAAGCAACAACCTCTCTGTTAATTCAATCATGAGAGCTATCACACTTGCTAACGTTTCTCTCAAGAACAGTGGTATTGAAAGACCAAGACTTGCTATTGCAGCTCTTAACCCACACTGTGGCGAAAATGGTCTCTGCGGTAGAGAAGAAATCGACGTAATCAAGCCAGCAATCGAAAAGGCTCAGAGCGAAGGCATCGATGCACAGGGTCCATTCCCATCAGACATCACATTCATCAAGGCTTTCCGCGGTGAGTTCGATGGTGTTGTCACAATGTATCATGACCAGGGCCAGATTGCACTCAAGCTCAAGGGCTTCGAGCAGGGCATCACAATTGCAGGAGGACTTCCAGCTCCAATCGTAACATGTGCTCACGGTACTGCATACGATATCGCAGGTAAGGGCCTTGTAAAGACTTCAGCATTTGAGAATGCAGTAAAAATGGCTTCTAGAATGGCTAACCACCTCGCTGGAAGATAATCGGAGGATAGAATGAAAATCAACGAAAACGCATCTATCAAGATCCCTACAAAGCTTATTGTACCAATCATTACATTCATTCTCGGTGCAGTATTCTTCTATATCGGTCTTGATTATGGTTTCTGGGATAGCAATGCACTCAAGCCAACTAAGGGCTTCTTCCCAACAATCATGTCTGTTGCACTTATGATCTTTAGTATCCTTGGCATCGTAAATGGCGCTAAGGCAGAAAAGGTTGAGTTCAAGCTTGCTAACTGGTTTGTTCCTGCAGGCCTTTTGGCTGTAATAGGTGCAAGCTACATCATCGGTCTTGTTCCAGCAATCATCATTTTTGAGTTTGTTTGGCTCAGACTTTATGAAAAGGTATCTTGGAAGGCAACAATCATTACACTCGCTATTGTTGTATTCATCGTAGTATGCTGCTTCCAGATTTGGCTTGGAATCGATTTCCCAGTCGGTCTCATCGGCAACCTCATTTTCGGATAATAGGAGAAACGCAGTATGGAAAATTTATCAATGCTTATGCACGGCTTCTCTGTTGTTCTGACTTTTGAGAATGTCCTTGTTTGTCTTATCGGTGCACTCCTTGGCCTTGTTGTAGGTGCAATGCCTGGCATCGGCTCACTCGCTGGTGTAGCACTTCTTCTCCCACTTACATATAAGTTCAACCCAACAACAGCTATCATCATGCTTGGAGCTCTCTACTATTCAAACATGTTCGGCGGCGCTTTCTCAGCTATCCTCTTGAACATCCCTGGTGACTCCCCAGCTGTTATGACAGCTCTCGATGGCTACCCAATGGCTACAACAAGAAAGAGACCTGGTCAGGCACTCTTCGTTTCTAACATGTCATCATGTATCGGTGGTATCATCGGTATGCTCATCCTCACATTCATGGGCCCACTCCTTGCTGACATTGGTCTCAAGTTCGGTCCTGCTGAGATGACAGTTCTTCTTCTTGTTGCTATGACAAGTATCGGTTGGCTCGTTGGATCAAACCCAACTAACGGTGTTATTCTCACATTCGTAGGTATCCTCCTTGCATCAGTTGGTATGGACCTTCAGACTGGATCACCAAGATATAACTTCGGAAACATATATCTTCTTGGCGGCATCAAGTTCATCCCATTCGTTATCGGCGCAGTAGGTTTTGCTCAGGTAATGAGACTCATGGATGAGAGAAATGATAAGACTGAATCACAGATTACAGAAAAGCTTACATATAAGAACTCTCTTCCTACAAAGCACGACTTCAAGAGACTTCTCTTCCCTGCTCTCAGAACAGGTTTCGTTGGTACATTCGTAGGCGTACTTCCAGGCGCTGGTGCTACAACAGCATCATTCCTCGGTTATGCAATGCAGAGAGCATTCAAGAGTGAAGATCCACTTGGCACAGGTGCTATCGAAGGTATTGCAGCATGTGAAGCAGCAAACAACGCAGCAGCAGCTGGTGCATTCGCTCCACTTCTTGCTCTTGGTATTCCTGGTTCAGGTACAGGTGCAGTTCTTCTTGGCGGTCTCATGATGTGGGGCCTCAACCCAGGACCACTCTTGTTCACAAATGAGCCAGACTTTGCATGGGGTCTTATCGCATCACTCTTCCTTGCAAACCTCTTTGCTCTTTCAATTGCTCTTGGTGTAATTCCAGTTCTTATCAAGATCCTCACAGTTCCTGTTAAGATCATCATCCCAGTAATCATCTCTGTATGTCTCGTTGGTTCATACTCAGATACTTACTCATTCTACGGTGTATTGATCATGCTCATCGCAGGTGTATTTGGATACATCTTCGAGAAGAGCGGATACGGAACAGCTCCAATGCTTCTCTCATTCGTTCTTGCTCCACTGTTGGAGGACAACCTTAGAAAGGCATTCGTTATCTCAGGCGGTAGCGTAGCAAAGGTATTCTTCAATGGTCCAATCTCAATCGGTCTTACAATTGCATTCTGTGCAATCGTATCAGCACCAATTATCAGACTCATCCTCAAGAAGGCTGGTCTCTTAAAGCCAAAGAAGGCTAACTAAAAAGTATTCGACAGCAGGTAAATGCTGAAAAGGAGAAAAAAATGAAAAAGGTTTTATCAATTGTTGCTCTTATCGCAATGATCGCTCTCCCTGTATTCGCAGAGGGTTCAACAGAGTCAAAGAGCTCAGCAGGCTTCGTTCCTACAAAGGACGTTGAGTGGACATGTACATCTAAGCCAGGCGGCGGCTCAGATATCTTCACACAGCAGATCAAGGACGCTATGAAGGTTAACGGCATTTCAGATGCTAACGTTGTTGTTTCTTATGTAACAGACGGTGGTGGTGAAGTTGGTAGACTTCAGGTTGCTATGACTCCAAAGGCAAAGGCAGACCACACAATCCTTACATTCAACTCAGGCGACCTCATGCCAATGTGTGCAAACACAGACAACAGAGTAGAGAACTTCACACCTCTCGCAATCATGGCAGTTGACAAGCAGCTCCTCTTCATCGGCGAACACTCAAAGTACGCTTCATGGCAGGAAATCCTCGACGCTCTCAAGGCTGGCCAGAAGATCGTTATTGCTGGTTCAAAGGGTGACGACATTGAAACATATAACGCTCTTATCAAGGAACTTGGTGTAACAGAAGCTCAGCTCGCATTCATCACAAACGACGCAACATCAGGTGCTATCACATCTCTCCTCGGTGGCCACGTTGACCTCTGTATGTCAAAGCCAGCAGCAGCATCACAGTACGTTGAAGCAGGCAAAATGACTGCAGTTCTCGCTCTCTCAACATCAAGATTCACAGCTGATAAGCTCAAGGATGCTCCTACTCTCTCAGAGTTCGGTTACAACAATGTTGAAGTTCCTGTATGGAGAGGCGTAGTTGGTCCAAAGGAAATGAGCGCAGAAGCAGCAGCTTACTGGGTAGCATGCCTCGAAGCAGTTTCAAAGACAGCTGAATGGAACGAATACATCACAAAGAACGGTCTCATCTCTGACTTCATTGGCGGTGCAGACGCAGTTGCTTACATGACACAGTATCAGAAGGATTACCTTGCTAAGATTGGCAAGTAATTGAGATAATATAGTTTGTCTTATGGGGAGGTGGGGGTTCTACCTCCCCTTTATTTTTGGAGGACATATGAAAAAGATAACTCTGCTGCATACAGTAGAAAGCGTATATTGCTCTTTTAAGGGGGAAATCCTAAAGAGAATCAATTTTCCAGCTGAGATTACCAGCTTAGTTGATGAATTTTTGGTTACAAATGCACAGAAGAAGGGATATTTCCCACCAGAGAATAAGCAGAAGCTCTATCTAGATATGCTTTCTGCTCAGGCTGAGAATCCTGATGCTATCGTTGTCACATGTTCTTCACTGACTCCATTTGTCAATGAGATTAGATCTTTCTTCTCTGTTCCTATCATCTGCATTGATGAAAGAATGTGCAGAGATGCAGCAAATGAGGGAACTAGAATAGCAGTGCTTGCTACAGCTCCAACTACAGTTGAGCCTACTGTGACAAGAATTCAGGGAGAGGCTGACAAGATTGGCAAGCAGGTAGAGATCAAGGCTCTTCTTGATATGGACGCTATGTCACTTCTTAAGGCTGGTGACGTCGCAGGTCACGATGCAAGACTTGTTGCTCTTTCTGAAAATGTAAAGGACTATGATGTAATCGTGCTTGCACAGGCATCTATGGCTACAGCTGCAGAAGGTGTTAAGATGGCAACTGGAAAGATCGTAAAAACATCTCCTGGTTCTGCAATCAGTGAGTTAATTGAAGTATTGGAGAAATAATATGCTCTATGATATCCACAACTATGCAAAAATCGGCATCGTTCTAACTCAGGCTTTTCCTGAGGCATCCAAATGTGAAGTAGGCTTTGTTTCAGCTCTCAAGAAGATTCTCACAGATGAATATTTTGAGCTTGTAGAGATTGGACAGCTTCCATTTTCATCCTTGAATGAGACTGTTCCTGCTTTGATCAAGTGTGCTCATATGGACTTCACATATTGCGGACACTCAAGGCTTTTTGCTAACAAGCTTAATATCAACTCACTCGATGAGACTGAAAGACAGAAGGCTGTTGCAGAGATGAAGAGAGGCCTTGATGAGGCACATGCATTTGGTGCATCTGAATATCAGTTTTTATCAAGAACATATGATGAGGATAAGATTGCTGAACATATCGAAGCACTTAGCAAGAGCACAAGAGAAATCTGTGAATATGCAAAGCAGTACAATATTCCAGTAACTTTGGAAATCTTTGACCATGACATCGATAAGAAGTCTCTTCTTGGACCTATCGATAGAGTTACAGCTTTCCTAGAGAAGGTTAAGGACCTCGATAACTTTGGTTTCATGGTTGACTGTTCTCACATCCCAATGATTAGGGAAACAATCTCTGAAAACCTTGATCCAATCAAGGATAGAATCTTGCATGCACATATGGGCAATACCCAGATTGTAGATAAGAATGATGTTGCATATGGCGATATGCATCCAAGATTCGGATATCCTCAGAGTGAGAACGATACAGAGTACCTTACAGAGTTCTTACAGAAGCTTAAGGATTTTGGATATATCTACGAAGGTGGAAGAAATTGCCTCAGCTTCGAAGTTAGACCAACTCCTAACGAAGACCCAGAGATTGTAATTGCCAACGCAAAGAGAACTCTCAACGAGGCTTGGAGGGCTGTAAAATGATTGATTTTCCAAAGTTTTCGCTTGGCACCTGGTCAATGGGTGGTGGTGATAGCTGGGGTGAATGCGATGATAGAGAATCAATTAGCACAGTCCATGCAGCGCTTGATTTAGGCGTCAAGTGGATCGATACAGCTCCTGCTTATGGAAATGGTAGATCTGAAGAGCTTCTTGGCAAGGCACTTAAAGGAAGAAGGCAGGATATTATCCTTGCTTCAAAGTGTGGTCTTGTATGGGATGAGACAGGTTCTATGGAGCATATCAGGAGAGATGGTCTAGTTGTTTATAGAAATCTGACACCTCCATCTATCAGAAGACAGCTTGAGGCGACTCTGACTAGGCTCGATACCGACTATCTTGATCTGTACATCACACACCATCAGAATCCTAATGATAGTCTTGAAGACCCAATAGGATGTCTGGAAGAGCTGAAGAAGGAAGGCAAGATTCGCGCTTATGGCTTAAGCAATGGAAACATTGAGATTATCAATAAGTACATTAAGCTTGGCAACCCTGAATGCGTTCAGGAAAAGTGGAGCGCCCTGGACAGAAAGAAGCAGGATGAGCTTACTCTTACAATCCAGAAAAACATAATGTTCCAGGCTTATTCACCACTTGAGAGAGGCCTTCTATCTGGAACCGTATCTGCATCAGCAGAGGTAATTGGAACTGCAAAGAAGAGAGATATTTGGTATAAGCCAGAAAACATTGCCCTCATCAATTCTCGTCTCATTGGACTTTATGAGATGGCTGCATCCTATGGCGTTCCACTATCTGCATTGATTCTTGCATGGCAGATGTCATATTCAGAGAATATGTGTGTCTGTGTTGGAGCAAGAAAAATATTCCAGATTGAAGAGAACGCAAAGGCAATAGGCCTTAAGCTATCAGATGAAGATAAGGAAAAGATTGGAAAGGTTTTATTGTCCATCAAGGCAGTAGAGTGATTTAGATTCCCGGGAAACCGGGAATTTTTAATGATTATTTAATTCTATAGCTATATACTTTTCACTATGAACAGAGAGAATTTGGAAGGCGGAAAGCTTTTAAGGGCCTTGATTGAACTTTATAGGGAGAATCAGGAAAGCATAAATTATACATCAGTCCTCATTTGCCTTAGAGATAGCAATGTATGGGTGTGCGGAAATGCAGAACTTTCAGAGGATTTTGCATCTGCTGATGGAAATATAGAGTCTGTCGGTGGCTATACATTCACACCTGAAATACTTGAGAGTGAGGATGGTTGTCTGTTTTTGCCAGTTTTTTCATCATTGGATGAAATTAGTGAGGAGTACAGGGAAATCTACAGCGTAATTGAGAAGCCTTTTATCGAGGTTCTCGATATAGCGGGGCAGAATGAGGCTATATATGCTGTAGCTATCGATCCATTTACAGCGCCATTCGTTATAACATCCGATATCTTTAGCCTAATTGCAGGCCTCGATAGTTCTTTGGAGGATTGATGATCCGCATAAAGAGTGGTCAGTCAATTGCCGATGCCATCAAAAAGGCTCCTCATGGTCCTCTCACTATTATTTTGGAGGAAGGCTTCTATAGGGAGAAAATCAACATCTTCAGAGGAGATGTGACCTTAATTGGAGAAGGGAGTGCTGTCATTGATTTTGATGATAGGCATGGAACCATAGTAGATGGCAAAGAACTCAATACTGGCGATAGTGCCACATTTACAGTGGGAGCTCCAAACTTTAGGGCTGTGAACATTACTTTCCAAAACTCATTTGACTTCCCTTATTGGAATGAGTGGAACAAAAACAATCCAGGCTCACGCATCGACACACAAGCTGTTGCTTTCAGAACTGTTTTTGGAGCATCTAATACAGTGTTGACAAATTGTGTATTCAAAGGTCATCAGGATACTATCTATCTTGATGCTGGATGCCACTATTTCAACAATTGCAAAATCTATGGGTGCGTAGACTATATCTTTGGCTCCGGATTGGCTTTATTCGAGAAGTGTGAAATCTGTTCAAATGGAGAGGGCTATGTCACTGCTCCATCCACGTTCGATGAAGATGAAATTGGCTTTATCTTCAATGCTTGTAGCTTCACATCAACAGGAATAGAGGATGAATCTGTTTTCTTGGCTCGCCCATGGCATCCTGCTGGAAGCTTGAATAGAAAGCCTATGGCGACTTTCATTGATTCAGAGTTTCAGTCTCATATAAACAAGGAGCTTTGGACTTATATGCATTCAAGAACACCACAAGGTGTAGAAAGAAAATGGCTCCCCGAAGAGAGCCGATTCAAAATCGAGCAAAAAGAACAGGCAGCTTTCCTCTTAGAGAAGGCCAAGATCCTTTGCCAAATCAGTTAAGCCTGTATATTCAAAGACAGCTTTCTTAAGCTCTACGAATGTATCACTTGCAATTTCTAGAATCATAGCTCTAGATGAATCCTCTTCGACGTAGACTACATCTGCAGTCTCTCCTGTTGGAGTGAAGTTTCTAAATGACCATTTTGATACGCTATATGTGCTCTCAAGCTCTGTCTCATGCTCATCAGGCAAAAGAGGGAAGAAGTCTATACCTGTAACCTCTTCTACTTTATCAACGCTTACAGCAAAGGATGAAAGGCTCTTTGATGAGTTTTCATTTGGAAGGATGAAGCCTATAGCCTTCAGCTCTGGATCTGAGTAGTCGAGAATTACTTTATAGAAATAGTTAGGGATGGCAACTTCGCTCGTTCCGATTGTATCGTATGGACCATCGGTCAACACAGGCCCTGTGACTACATAAATCGAACCATTGTCGTATGCCATTGATCTGACAGCAGACTCCAGATCTCCCCAAATGCCTCTGTTGAACGATGGATCCTGTGGTGCCATGTTGGACATGAAGAAGGTATCGCTCATAGCCTCTGCAGACCACTTGAAATCTGCAGCTGGAGCAAGATGTCCCCTGTCAAAACCAGAGCCTTTGTAGTCGCTCAGCTTTGCTGATCCTGTTGAGATTGACTTGTCTTCCCTAAAGTCATCTCCACGTTCTTCTTTTCCAAGCACCTTTTCCTTGGTAAGTTCGTATGCAGACCAATTCGCGAGTTCATATTCTTCATTGTAGGAGAGGGTATAGCCGGTATGCTTTACTACTTCCTCACCCTCAATCTTTGCAGGAATCTCGAGGTTCTTTATCTTGCCATCTGCTGTGATTGTTGATGTTTGCTCTGCTGGTGTCATGTAGCAGAGGACAACAAACAGGACAATCAGGATGGCCAGGGAAAATATTATAGTCCTTAGTGCTTTCTGTTGTTTCTTTGTCTTCTTCTTAGCCATCTAATCCTCCATTTTCCTTCTTCTTTGACTTATAGGCCACAAAGAAGAGAATGGCAAAGATAATAATTGCTTCAACTACTGTGATCCAATTCGATGGAGTTGCCTTTCTATTGATGAAAAGTGCATGAGTAGGCATTGCTCCACCTTCATAGTTCACAAAGAGCGCTGTATAAAGATTGTTTGCAATGTGGATTGCAACAGGAATCTCAAATCCATCTGTGTAGACTCCTATGGCCATTGCAAGGGCGCCCCAGATGAAGTAATAGGCCAGTGCTGAGATATATTCGCTATTTGCTACAACCTCAGGGTTTCCAAGGTGTGGAATTACAAAAAGCATTCCAGACATGATTGAAAGAGCAACTCCTTCGTTTATTGTCTTTGGCAGATTGTTCTTGAATACAATTCTTGCAGGAAGCGCTCTGAAGAAAATTTCTTCAGAAAGAGCCTGCATAGGAGTGAGGATAAGTACTGGAAGGAGATAGGAAAGCTTTTGCTTAAATGGTGTTGGATCAATATCGATTGTCTTGAATGAGATGAGAGATAGCACTGCAAGATATGCAATGTATATTCCACCATATTTGAGCGCCATCTTATATCTGAACTTTCTATCGATACCTGTGATAATTGTTCTCAAATCAGTCTTAAGAAGAAGATTTGAGATAGCAAATAATGATAGGAACATCAAAAAATAAGGTGTGTGAACAATAAGATAGTCACCGACTCCCTCCATGTTCCAGTTTGCAAATGGAATGCGAGCGACAGCAAATGCCAATAGTGGGCCGAAGTTCATCCATGAGACGACTATGAATACCATTGCAACTATTGCCAGAATGAGTGGGAATTCATTTTTCCTGAAGCTAAAGAGCTTTTTATCTTTATCCATAGGAAAACAGTATCATTTATTGCATTTTCAATAAACTAATGAGGCTCTTTTTTTCGCTCTTTCTTTCGTTTGATAGCTTATGGTCCTATAATGAAGATATGACAGAATTCCTCAAAAATGCATTATTTCCTATTATTGCTCGAAAAGACATCTTAGTGTTTCCAACAGAAGAGAGTGCAAGAAGTGTCTCTGTTGAATATGTTTTGGAAAAGAAGGTTGGAATCTTCAAGGATAGATGTATCTCCTTCGATACATTTTCCGAGAAATTCTATGATACAGAGGGAAGGAAGGCCGTATCTGATTTTGATAGGGTAATCTTCTCTAATGCATTTGTTGAGAACAACTATGAAAGCTTGAGATACATATATTCGCAAGAATATCCAGAGATGAAGAGTTTCTTGCCTTCTTTTATAAAGGGGATGCTCGGTGACCTGGATGAGACTGCTGAGCATAATCTCAGCAATGCAGACCTGTTAGAGGATTTGAGACTTATTAAAAGAGAGTATAGGAAGTTTTTGGCCAAGAACAAGCTATATGACATTAGCTATATCAAGCCAATGCTCCCAGATGCTTTCAATGATGATTGCTATTTGGTAACTCCAGAGATATATCCAAAGGAAGCAAAACTCCTGAAGCGCTTAGAAGCCAGCAAAAGATTGAGAAGAATCTCAATTGAAAGTATAAAGGCACCTCTTCGTGTCTTTGATGAGGAAAAGGCTGAGATTCGAAACCTCTTTTTGAAGATAAGAAAGCTGACAGATTCCAATGTAGGCATGGAGAATATCGCAATTTCAGCAGCTGGGTTTGATCGTATTAAGCCGTTTTTGAAGCAGGAAGCCATGCTTTTTGATATACCTTTGGTTTTTGCAAAAGGTGATTCTCTGCTTTCTTCTGTTCCTGGTATGTTCCTCAATAGGCTAAAGCGCCTATATGACGATAAGTTTAGGATTGAGGATATGAAGGCATTCTTCCTAGAGCCTAGCTTTGAGTTTGTAGAGAGAAGAGAAATCAGGGATTTCATATCCCAAGCCGTACAGCTTTCCATTGTTTCCTCAATAGATGGAAATGAGGACAGATTCATGAAAATCTCGTCTCCTGATGCATTTAACTACTATAAGTTTAAAGCAGCCCTCGAAAGATTGATGAATGAGAAGAATCCATCAAAGGTAGCCTCTAGCCTTGCTTTCCTTGTGGACTTCCTACTTGGCAACGATTGTTTCAAGTCCAATGAGACAGACAATAAGTGCTACGGAATGATTCAGAGCCATTTGTCCGTATTTTTAGAGAGTGCAAGAAATGCTCAAGAGAATGGATATTCATTGGATGCACCGCTATTTTCTCTGTTCTTGAAGGCCCTTGAAGGTATCAGCTATGTCGATAGCTCTACAAAAGAAGGTGTGAAGGTATATCCATTCTCCCAGTCTGCATCCATTCCTTATGCACACCATTTCTTGATTTGCCTGAATGAGAAGGAGAGCTCCAAGACAATCAGAGATGGTGAGTTCCTCTCTGAATATGAGAGGGCAGGCTTGGATGATGGCGTAAGAATCACAGAAGGTCTGATCAGCTCTTATATCGCATTTAATGAAAACGTATACCTTTCATGTAGCCGCAATACTTCAACAGGCGCAGAGCTTCCTCTAGCTTATCTTTCAGAAAACGAGGTTCCTGGTGTTCTTGATAAAGATGATAGCTGGAGAGCTGAGGCGTCAAATAATAGAAAAGGCAATATTTTCAGATTGCAAAAAGAAGGCTATGAAAAA
>JAGBWX010000130.1 GCA_017629575.1 Spirochaetales bacterium
TAATAGTTTTATCTAAATATAAAAAAAAGTTATAACGCTATTCTTTTTTTGAAGTGTTCACAATATTTTCGTCAATTTATCCTACAGAAAAATGGTCAAGTTCCATATGGGAGGATTTTATGAAGAAATTATTGGTTCTTATGCTTACTTTAGTAATGGCATGCAGTTTCGCTTTCGCACAGGGCACAGAAGAGACAGCAGTTGCAGAATGGCCTCAGGGCACAGTTCAGGTAGTTGTTTCATCAAAGGCTGGCGGTGGTACAGACCTCGTAGCTCGTATCCTCGCAGCAAAGATGCAGGAAAAGCTTGGATCAACAGTTATCGTTTCTAACGTTACAGACGGTGGTGGTGCTATTGCTTTCCAGCAGGTTATGGACGATGATGCCGATACTCTTAAGCTCGGTTTCAATATTCCTTCATTCTTCACATCATACATCACAGGTGCTATTGATATGAATCCTCTCAAGGACTTCCAGTGTGCATCATTCTTGACACTTACAGACTGTAACTACTTCGCAGTAGCTGCAGATTCTCCATGGCAGACAAGGGAAGAAGTTATGGCATACCTCAAGGAAAATCCAAATGGTCTTACACTTGGTCTTTCAATGGGTTCTAGAACACACTTCACAGTAGCAGAATTCGCACAGGCAGCTGACGTTCAGTTCAAGTATGTTGAAGCAGGTAAGGCAGCAGACGCAACAACAGCTCTCCTTGGTGGACACATCGATATGGCATACCTCTCAATTGCTAACGTAAAGAGCTATGTTGAATCAGGACAGATGAGAGTTCTCGCAGCACAGTGTGAACCAGCAGAGCCAGTAGCAGCTCTCGCAGGCGTTCCTACATTCGCTGATCTCGGATACCCAGATCTCAAGTGTAAGTGTGACTTCTTCTTCAACACATCAGTAAACGCTCCAGCTGAGACAATCGCAAAGATCAATGCTCTCCTTATTGAAGTTGTAGCAGATCCTGAAGTTAAGGATGCTCTCCTTAAGCTCGGCTATGCAGCAGAAGCTCTCGATGTTACAGCAACTCAGGCTGGTTATGAAGCATCTTACAACACATTCCAGGAAGTTGGCGTTTCTCTCGGAGTAGCAGTTAACTAATTGGTTTTTAAAGCTAAAGAGGGAGGGTTTTGGCCCTCTCTCAGCTTTTATGGTTGGAGGTTATGGATTTGAGTTCCAGATATGACTTAATGGCTGCAAAAAAGCATGAAGAAGATGTGATGAATGAGATTAGCAAGAACCCAATGGGTAGTGCTGTTTCTCCTGTTCAGGTAGCGCCTCATGTTTTTTATGCAGGAAACAAATGGGTTGGCGTCTTTTTTATTGATACTGGCGATGGACTGATCCTTCTGGATACAGGCGTTGCTTCACAGTATCCAATAATTATGGACGGCATCAGGAGTTTTGGCTTTGATCCAAAAGACATCAAGAAGGTTCTTTTGAGTCATGCACATTATGACCATTGCGGTTCAATGAGCAAGATTCTCGAATATACAAAGGCTAAGAGCTATGTATCAAAGCTTGACGCAGTATTTCTTGATGATACAAAAGCTCTTCTTACCCATGGAAATGAGTATAGTCCTTTCAATCCAGACTATTATTACGAGGAACTTGAGGATATTTCTCAGGGTAGGATTTCAATTAAACCTGTTGTAATTGGTGCACATACTCCAGGAACAACATGTTTCTTCTTCACTGATGTCGATGAAGAGACTGGCAAAGAATACAAAGTCGCAGTCCATGGCGGATTGGGATATGTATTCTTGCATACGGCAAAGGACCCAATTGCAGCTATTGATTGCTATAGAAAAGCTCAGATGGCTGTATATGACTGTCCTGTGGACATCGCTCTTTCCTTCCACACATACAATCTGCAGATTTTAGAAAAGGTTGCAGAAAGTGGATGGAAGAACCTAATCAATCAAGATGCATGGAAGGCAATGCTTGATGATAGGCTCGAGAAGATAAGCGATATTGAAAAGGAATTTATTTGAGGTAGCAATATGAAAAAACTCACTAAAAGCCGCTGTTTGGCTCTATTCTACATTGTTTTTGGAATAGTTTTGATCTATCTGTCCTCACAGATTAAGTACATGTTCGCTGTTACAGAAGGCGATATCGGACCAAAAGCATTCCCTACATGCATTGGTATTGGAATCGTAATTTGCGGAATTGGAAAGCTTTTTTCTCGCCAGACTAAAGCAGATAAGGTCTTTATGAAAGACAAGAAAGGTTACCTTAGACTCGTTGCGATGTTTGTTCTCTTTGTAGCATACATTCTTGGTCTTAATTACCTTGGCTATATCATTTCAACAATCGCTTTTGCAGCAGTTCTTTTGAAGATGCTGTCAGCAGAGCAGAAGCTTGCTTGGTGGAAGATTTTGGTCTTTGCAGTTGTTATGACTTTATTCTCATATTTCTGCTTCGAGAAACTCATCAAAGTTCTTCTCCCACAGGGCAAGTGGACAAGAATGGTTATTCGTGCATTAAGGTAAGGAGGCTCTAGATGTTCTTTTCAACTATTGGAATTTTATTTCAGCCAGCTAACCTTATTCTTGGTTTTGTTGGTGTTCTCGTAGGTATTATCTTCGGCGCTATCCCTGGTCTTTCAGGAACAACAGCGATGGCACTCTTGCTTCCAATTTCATTTAGCATGGATAGCTTTAGTGCAATTATTTTCCTTGGCGCAACATATGTTGGTGCTGTATCAGGCGGCTTGATCTCATCTATTCTTTTGGGTATCCCTGGCACAACAAGCTCTGTTGCTACAACATATGATGGATATCCAATGACTCTTAAGGGCAAGGCTGTTAAGGCTTTGGGCATTGGTATCGTTTCTTCCTTTATTGGAACAATTGGAAGTGTTATCATCGCAATGCTCTTCTGCCCACTTTTGGCAAAAGTTGCTCTCAAGCTTGGTCCATGGGAACTTTTCAGCCTTTGTTTCTGTGCAATTATCCTCGTAGTAACAATTTCTAAGGGTGATATGTGGAACGGTCTTATTGCAGCTTTGATCGGCGCTGCAATCTCATGTATCGGGTTTGCTCCAATTGATAGCTCCAAGCGCTTTAGCTTCGGTATCAAGACTCTTCTCGGTGGTGTTAACACAACTGGTCTTGTTCTTGGATTCTTCGCTCTTTGCACTATTATGAAGAACTATGGACAGAAGAAGACAGTCAACCCTCCTGTTGAAGACTTCAAGCTCAAAGGCTTTGGTGTTTCATTCAAGGAACTTTGGCAGAATAAGTGGCTTATTCTCAAGAGCTTCTTCATCGGCCTTTGGATTGGCTTCCTACCAGGAATGGGATCAGGATTGTCAAACCAGGTTGCTTATGCTACAGCAAGAAGTAGCTCAAAGCACCCAGAAACATTCGGACAGGGAAACCCTGAAGGCGTATACGCATCTGAAGTATCAAACAACGCTGCAGTTGGCGGTGCTGTAATCCCAACTATTGCGCTTGGTATTCCTGGAGACACTCCAATGTCAATTCTTCTTGGTGGTCTCATTATCCATGGCTTGGAACCTGGACCACTGTTGATGACAACATCTCCAGATTTCGTATATGTATTCTTCGGAATCCTCATCCTCGCTGCTATAATGACACTCTTTACACAGCTCTTTGGCATGAGATTCTTCCCTAAGATGCTTAAGATTCCATATCACTATCTTTTCTCAGGTATTGCAGTTGTCTGTTTCGCAGGCGCATTCTCAACAACAATGTCAATTTCAAACTGTGGTCTTATGATCGGTGTCGCTCTACTTGGTCTCTTCTTTGCATTTGCAGAACTTCCAAGCGCACCATTTATCCTTGGCTTCATTTTGGGACCAATGCTTGAGATGAACCTCAGAAAAGGCATTACATATGATGACAGAGGCTTTATCGTATTCTTGACTAGACCTATCTCATGCGCACTTCTTCTTGTTGCTGTTGGCAGTATGTTCTGGCCATATATCAGAGCTCGTATTGAAGCAAAGAAAGGCAGCAAATATCAGGATGGAGAGGACGATTGATGGATTCTATTGATAAGCTCTTTGCTGCAATTGATGATCGTCTTCCTAAATACAAAGAGTTTCTGAAGAACATTGTAACAATGGAAAGCTATTCGATTGATAAAGCTGATGTCGATAAGCTAGGGCAGTATATTGGTGCATTTTCAGAGGATCTTGGATACAAAGTGACTGTTTTGCCATTCGAGA
>JAGBWX010000131.1 GCA_017629575.1 Spirochaetales bacterium
ACCTGCGATACGGATACTTTCTGCTTCAGCAATGCCACCGAGAGAGATTGCCGCAATCTCAGTACTTCCTCCTCCGATATCGACAATCATATTACCCATTGGAGCAAGGACATCAAGTCCGACTCCGAGAGCCGATGCCATCGGCTCATGAATCAGATACAGATCATGTGCCCCGGCATGCTCACATGAATCCCTGACAGCACGTACTTCAACAGGAGTGCTGCCCTTCGAGATACCCACAACAATCTTGAGTTTTGGAGCAAAGAAGCCTTTCTTGCCGCCGCTCATCTTGTGGATAAATCCCTTGATCATCTTCTCGCATGCATCAAAGTCAGCGATTACTCCACTTGATAGAGGACGAATAGTAGTGATCCCCTGGTGCTCCTTACCCTCCATATGGAGAGCCTCATCACCCACTGCGATGAGTTCTCCGGTCTTTGTGTCAATTGCTACGATGCTAGGCTCATCAAGGGCAATTTGCCCCTTGTGGAATATCACTGTGTTCCCCGTACCTAGGTCAATGGCGAGTTCATGGCTAAAAAACTTCATATTGCTGATTATTCAATTTGGAAACGAAATTCATATAGGCGCTATCAATATAATCTATGTACTTGTCAAAATTCTGCTCGAATTCCTTCATGGATTCGCAGTGTAATTGCACTGATATCTCTGCCTGTATATTGGAGCTTGTATTTACTTTGAAAACCACAATTTTTGCCATGAATGTTTCGTAGGAAGCTTCATATGCAGCTGTTTGAGCTTTTAACGTCGATTCAGGAGGTATAAATCTATAGTCGGTGCGTATTATCATCCTACCATCACCATAGTCTTGTATTAAGTATTCTCGACCTTCAATCTTAAACTTTACGTCGTTATTCGATACTCTCGGTATGTAACCCTTTTGTATTATATGCTGTGCAATCCCATCCAATGTAAGTTGCTGTTCTTCCCTTCTTCTTTCAACATTCTTGAAATACTTATCTATACCCCATGCTCCTGCGGCACCTGATAGACCAATCAGTATCGCTGCGAAAAAGTACGTAAGAAAATGACTAAGCTTGTAATCGCCTAAATAAGCACCTGCCATAAGAGCAAGGAAGACAATGAACAGTGCACATTGTATAGCTGTTATAGCATTAGGCAATCTATCACGTTCTGCTATAAATTCCTTAATCCGTTCTTCTCTAGCTATCTCATCCTCAAGAAATCTTTCACATCTCCCGCTATAGTGGTTCAAGCCACGCTTGCAGGTGATTCCATCCATCTTGGTGTGCTTCCGGTGCTGACATATCTGACAGTATCTGATATCCCTTCCCATGGTTATGTACTACATTAAGGCATCTGTTTCTCTAGAATACCGGATGATAGAGAATCAGCACATTGTACGATATAACATAGAGGTGTTGTCTCCCTAGCCTTCTCTAGATTTGTCTTCTGTTCATAGCTATGAAATGCCAAGTCCCATGCAGTCATGTGCCATCGTATTGCAAGCATCTCATCCCTGGTTAGCTTCAATCCCCAAGACAGAAGCATTATAACGGATTTCTCTCCATGTCCGAGGGGGAGATCAGAGCAATCAACGGCATAGCCTGGCTCCTTGACCCAGTAACCTTGATCATTCTTGCGACTTACAAGTGTTTCCTTGTAGATGTTGCTTTTGCAGACATCATGTAGCAGAGAGGTGATAATCACGCTTTCTCTACTTAATGCATTCTTTAACTCTGGCCTTTTGACCAGAATAAGAGTTTGTAAGTCCAATGCAGCACTACAAACATTAAGAGAGTGTTCCATAAGCCCACCCTTTTTGTTCAAGTGATGGCTGGCAGAAGCTGGAGCTTCAAAATAGCCTATACTATCAAGTTCTCTTATCACTTGCTCGATCCCCTCTCGCTTCGTAGAGCGAAGAAGATTACAAAATCCTTCCTGATATGATTCTATC
>JAGBWX010000001.1 GCA_017629575.1 Spirochaetales bacterium
GTTAGTAGCCAGATATCTTCACATAGCTCCTTTTCTGTACAGGATCTCTTTAAGCTTTTGTATCAAGCATCCTTTGGAAGGGAGCATATCTTAACTGAAAAAGCAGCTGAATACTTGGTTAAGGAGTATGAAGAAGTTGAAGCTATGGATATACCTCTGATAGAGAAGATTTCTGAGCACTACATTAGAGTGAATTTAGCTTCATGGAAGTATAATAAACTAGACTTACAATGGCTTAAAAGATTGTTCTTTGTAGATAATATTGTAGAAATAGATGGAAATAAGCTGTTTTTTGAATACTTAGAGGAGATTGAGGAATCAATATCTTCTGGAGCTTTAAATCTATCAAAAAAAGCATTTGAAGAGTTTAAGTTAGACTACCTTACAAAGGGTTTGCATCCTATTCATCACTCTGAAAACTATAGGCAAAATGAATATCCTCACTATAGGCTTATGCCTTCATGTTTTTCCAAGGCTATTGATATTTTGGTGATGCTATCAAGGTCCAATAAAAGGCGTGGAACCATAGTAATTGATGGAAGAGCCGCATCTGGAAAGTCAACGATTGCTGGAGTTGTTTCTAAGGTATTGGATGCACCAATAATCCATATGGATGACTTTTTCTTGCCACCTGAGAAAAGGACAGCAGAAAGGCTCTCTGAAGCAGGCGGAAATGTAGATTATGAAAGGTTCTCCAAAGAGGTTGTGAACTCCCTCGGAATCGGGGATTTTGAGTATGGAATCTTTGATTGCTCAGAGATGAAGATTACAGGAAAAAAACTAATAGAAAAGTCTGAATGTCTGATTGTAGAAGGGTCTTATAGCCACCATCCTCATTTCGGCGAATATGGTGACTTAAGAGTGTTTTCTGATGTTGATGAAACAGAGCAAAGGAAAAGAATTCTCAATAGAAATGGACAGTCAATGCTCGAGATGTTCGAGAAGAGATGGATTCCTATGGAAGAGAAATATTTTGCTGCATTTGGGATAAAGGAAAAATCTGACTTGATTATCTGATTTGAAAGGTACTTTCAGCTACTTGGAAAGCTTGTTCTATTGACCTGATTCATCTAGTAATCTAACATTTTTCGTATGTTAGATATATATAAGCTCGGAGACGATATTCTCCGCCAGAAGTGTAAGGAAATCAAGGAATTTGACTCAGCATTGGCAATGCTTGCAGATGCTATGATTGAGACTATGGATGAGGCTGATGGCGTAGGCCTCGCAGGCCCTCAGGTTGGCGTTGACAAGAAGATTTTCGTAATTCATCTTCAGAATCAGGAGCCTATGGTTTTCATCAATCCTGAAATCCTCGAGACAAGCATTGAAACAGGTCCATATGAGGAGGGATGTTTGTCTCTTCCTGGCGTATACCACAATGTTATAAGACCTCTTAGGGTTAAGATTCAGGCTCAGGACTTGAAGGGAAAGGCTTTTGTTCTCGATGCAGATGGCCTTCTTGCAAGAGTAATCCAGCATGAGAATGATCACCTTAAGGGTAAGCTTTACATTGACCACCTCAATGAAGTTGAAAAAGAGCTTATCATCAAGGCTTACGAAAAGAGAAATAGTCCTAAGAAGAGAAAAAGCAAGGCATAATGAAGATTTTATTTGCAGCAACTGATCATATTGCAATTCCACTTTTAGAGGCTCTCGCAAGGGAGTCTCTTATTGGTGCTGTACTTACAGCTCCAGATGCACCAGGAAAGAGAGGCAAGAGCCTTATTCCATCGCCAATCAAGGCGAGAGCCCTTGAGTTGAATCTAGAGGTATATTCACCGGATACTCTGAGGACTGAAGCTAGAGAGCACATTAAGGCTTATGGCTGCGATACGCTTCTTTCTTTCTGTTATGGCAAGATATTCGGTCCAAGATTTTTATCTCTCTTTGATAGAACATTCAATGTTCATCCATCAGCTCTTCCTAAATACAGAGGCTGTGCTCCAATCTACGCATCTATTAGGAATATGGATAGGGAAAGTGCAATTTCTCTCCAGGCAATAGCTCTTAAGGTTGATGAGGGCGATATCTATGGCAGATTGGACCTTGAGCTTGATGGAACAGAAAACAGCGAGAGCTTGACCTCAAAGGTTAGCCAGCTTGTTCCAGAGTTTGTTCTCAAGGTGCTTGGCAACATAGAGAATGCTGTGCCAACTGTTCAGAATCCAGAGGATGCATCTTACCAGATGTTCATTGAAAAGGAAGACGGTAGGGTTGATTTCACTAAGAGTGCCAAAGAAATCCATGCACAGATTAGAGCTGTATATCCTTGGCCTAAGGCCTATGCCCTTTTAGGCGATGACAAGCTTATCCTGACATCTGTCGCAGGTTCTGTTTTCGATGAATTTGAGCCAACACAGGGCGAAGAGCCTGGCACTGTTGTTGCATTGGATAAGAAGAAGGGACTGAAGATTGCAGCTTCAGATTGTTACTTGTATGTAAATAGAGTTCTTCCTCCAATGAAAAAGGAGATGGACTCCGCTAGTTATGTAAATGGCAACAGGGCAATAATCGGCTCTGTTCTTAAGTAGGTGGTGATTTGTCTAACTTGAAGAAAGTAATCGCACTGGCTCTTATTCTCATTTGTTCCCTTTCTCTTGGTGCTTCAGAAAGACCTGTGTTCGCACTGGTCCTTTCTGGTGGAGGCGCAAGAGGCATAGCCCATATTGCAGTAATCGAAGAACTTGAAAAGCGTGGCATTGTTCCAGATATGGTTATAGGAACAAGCATCGGTGCCTTAATTGGTGGCTTCTATAGCGCTGGCTATACTGCAGCAGAGATTCAGAGCAAGTTGCTTGATACTGATATCATGGCATTGATGACACGCCTCAACAATAAAGGTGGCTCTTCTGTATTGGCCAGCCCAGATTCAAGGCTTGAGGATAATATCATTTCATTGAACTTTTCCGATGATGGAATAGGTTCCAACAATGGGCTTCTCGACGATCAGGAGCTTGGTGGCTTTTTCAGAAAGAATCTTGCTAAAGTTCTGGATATCGAGGACTTTGACAAGCTTTCAATTCCATTTAGGGCCATTGGCATTGATGCTGTAACAGGAGAAGAAATCATTTTCTCTAACGGTTCTCTGTACACTGCTCTCAGATCTTCCATGTCCCTTCCAATCATCTTTGCACCAGTAAAAACTGAAGATGGACGATTTGTCATGGATGGCGGCATTGTCAATAATCTACCGGTCGATGTTGCCTTGGATATGGGTGCAGACTATGTCTTGGCTGTAGACGTCAACGATGCCTTTAATCGCAATCATAAATTAAGTTCTGGTGAGATGGAAACCTTTTCAGGCACTTTTGATGCATTCACAAAGCTTATCTCAACTCCAAATTCAAGGGAGCGCTATGAGCTTGCAGACTGGATTCTTACTCCTAGCGTCAATGAATTCTCAACAATAGGCTTCGATGAAAAGAATGTTATTTTGGAGAGAGGCAGAATCAATGTTGCTGAAAACCAGAACATATTCGACGAAATTTCTGCAATTCTTGAGGGCAGGGAAGAGAATGAGTTCACCCTTTATTCATCAAGGCTTGCAAGTACCATCGAAGGTATTGATTGTGCTGGCTTGGATCGATACAGCAGAGAGTTCAATGAATTTCTCGGAAAGCCAATCAATGAATATACTATGCAGGATTTTGAGAAGTTGCTAAGAACCATAGGCAGCTTGGAGAGGATTGAGCATATCTCCTACAGAATAAAAGATGGAATAATAATGCTTATTCCTTCCCATTATGTGCCTAGTACAGGCCTTGCTATAATGGGATTGTCTGGTGATGCTGGCCTAAAATATGATGGCACATACCGCCCATACTTCTCCTTTGCGCCATTTCTAAGCGCTGGTGTTGGAACTTATGTAAATGATCAAGATTATGTTTCTCTTGGCATCATCTTTGATGACACCATCAGTCTAGAAGCAAGGTATTCAAAGCATATTTTTGACCAAGGTTTCTTCTATGCAGGTGCTGACCTAAAATACCTGAATCTTTCTTACAATACCATTGGTACTGTTTATGGAAATGCATCTAGAAGCGATTTCGGAGCAACACTTTCCTGTGGTCTTTTCTACAATCCTCATCGTTATCTACAGACAGATATTGCATTGGAAGTTGACTACTACCATCTTGCAAGACTCCTCAATCACAATGACTATAATGCAGAGGATTTGGAGTCCTCAACAGACATAAACGCTGCTTATATAAGGGGAGAGGTAATGTATGATTCCACCAATAGGGAAGATATCTTCTCTTCTGGAATCAATCTTGATTTCATATTTTCTTTAGGTCTTGATTATGCATATACAGGATTTGAAGAACTTAGGAATACGCCTCTTCTTAGTTATGACATGGCATTCAGGCTTGAGTATATCTACAATATTGAGGGCTACAAGGGCATTTTGGAAGTAGAAGCAGATTGCATAAGACGCTATCCGAAGCTTGCAGAAGCCTATAGGGTAACGAAGGCCGGAATCAGGACTCCTGACTATCTTTTCTTCCATAATGGAACAAGAGGTACCATCCTTTCTAGTTTATACCATTATTGCGTGGGACCATATGTTGAGATATTCAAGCGCGCACCGTTGGTAAATAGTGATTACTATACAAAGCGCATTTCAAGTGTTCCATTCTCCACATTAAATGCTCTTTCTCTTGGTATAATGGGAAGCGTTGGCACTGAGACCGACTTTGGAGAGGTTTATGTAGAGCTTGGCATGGGCTTTGCAGATAAGTTCTCTGCATTTTTATCTATAGGAATCCGCTGATGTACAATAGATGGCAAAGTTACCCAGAATA
This sequence comes from Spirochaetales bacterium, assembly GCA_017629575.1. GTDB lineage: Bacteria > Spirochaetota > Spirochaetia > Sphaerochaetales > Sphaerochaetaceae > Ornithospirochaeta. The sequence goes on from JAGBWX010000001.1 coordinate 4,806, forward strand.
TCTTAAGTCAAAATATGGCCACCCTATTTATAGGATTGGTGTTGATGGTGGCTTTAGCTGTCCAAATAGAGAGAAGACAAGGCATGGTGGCTGTGCGTTCTGTGATGGCACAGGTTCTGTTGCAGTCTACCAGCGAAATACAGAGAGTGGATTCTTTCGAAACTCTGGTTACATCGATGAAGTAGCATCAAGAATCCTCGACCGTTTTGCATCTATCGAAGCTCAGATTGAAAAGGGGAAGGGCTTCATCAAAAGACGTTATAAGGCAGAGGAGTTTGCCCTATATTTCCAGTCTTGGACCAATACATACGATAGCGCTGATAATCTGAAGAAGATTTATGACAAGGCCCTGTCCTTTGGTCCTTTTAGGGAGTTCATCATATCCACACGTCCAGATTGCCTTGATGATGACATTCTGGATTTATTGGAGTCATACAAGACAGATGACATGGAGGTTTGGGTGGAGCTTGGTCTTCAAAGCTCCAATGATGAGACTTTGAGAAGAATCAACAGAGGCCATGATGCCGCTTGTTATATGGAAGCGGCCAAGAAGCTCAAGGCTAGAGGGCTCAAGATATCAACACACGTAATTTTCGGTCTTCCAGGAGAGACTAGGGAAGACTATATCAACACAATTAAATGGGTTAACAAGGCAAATAGCGATGCTATTAAGATTCACAACTTGCATGTCTCTGGTGGCACTCTGCTCAATGAGGAGTATTTGGAAGGACTCTTTACAGCTGCGAGTACAGAGAGACATCTGGAGAATACAGAGCTTGGACTCAGATATCTTAAGCCAGATGTGATTGTTCAGCGCTTGATTTGCGAAACACCAATGCACAGACTTGCCGCTCCTCGACACTTTGCAGACAAATATCTATTTTTATCACATCTTCAGAGACGAATGGAGGATAATGGAACAATGCAGGGAGACCTCTATGAAGCTTGAAAAATTGATTGAGGATGCACTAATAAAGGCTATTCGTATTCTTCCAGAGGATGTGGAGAAGGCTATTAGAAAGGCAGAGAAGAGTGAAAGCTCTGAGTTCGGCAGAATTGCGTTAAAAGCAATTGTTGATAACATCGATATTGCAAGAGAGAAGAATATCCCACTTTGCCAGGATACAGGAATGTTCTGGTGCTTGGCTGAAATAGGACGAGATGCAAGGGTCAATCTCAAGAAGTTGGAAGCATCAATAATAAAGGGTGCGAAATCTGCAGCCTTGAACGGTTATTACAGAAAGTCAGTGGTAGAGGATCCAATCTACGATAGAAAGAATACAGAGACAAATCTTCCTCCTATCATCTCATATTGCCTTACAGAAGGAGACAACATCACTCTCAGCTTCCTTCTCAAAGGCTTTGGGTCTGAGAACTGCAGCTCTGTAAGAATGCTCAATCCTACAGCTGGAGAGGAAGGTGTAATCAACGCAGTTGTGGATATGATGAAGGCTGCAGGTGGCAAGCCATGTCCTCCTTGCTTTATTGGACTAGGCATTGGCGGAACTATGGATAGGGCTGCATTTTTGTCTAAGAAGGCTTTTTTCAGAAAAGGCAGAGAAAGCGAGCTTGAGAAGAAAATCAAAGATAGACTCAATACATTGAATATCGGTCCTGGAGGACTTGGTGGAGAGAATACAGTTCTTTCTGTTCAAATGCTTACAGAACCAACTCACATTGCAGGGCTTCCAGTTGCAATGACTGTTAATTGCTGGGCCGATAGAAAGGCTCAGGTTGTAATCTTGGGAGGCTATGATGAGTAGGGTTTTGCACCTTCCATTTTGTGAGCAAGAGCTTTCATCTATCAATTGTGGTGATGAGGTTTTGATTTCCGGAATTCTGTATGTTGGTCGCGATCAAGTGCATAAAAGACTGTTTGAAGCTATCGTAAGTGGAGCAGAGCTGCCTTTTGATTTTAATGGTAATGCCATTTATTACATGGGGCCATCTCCTGCTCCAGAGGGTTTTGCAATTGGTTCTGCAGGTCCTACAACAAGTGCTAGAATGGATCCTTTTTCACCGCTATTGCTTAAACATGGTCTTAGAGTGATGGTAGGAAAAGGTCCTAGAAGCAAGGATGTTGTGGACGCAGTGAAAGAGTATCGTGGACTATATCTGCAGGCCTATGGTGGCTGTGGTGCACTCTACTGTTCAACAATCAAGTCTGTGGAAAGCATTGCCTATCCAGAGCTGGGTCCGGAGGCTCTTATAAAGCTGGAGGTAGAGAACTTCCCTGCATTCTGCATCATTGACAGCAGAGGAAACTCCTTTAGATAGTCTCGATTAATTTAGTAAGCTCTTCGTAAGAGGATACAGAGTAAGTTGCCATCTCTGACTTCTTTCCGTCGAAGTTAATGAAGATGGATTCTATGCCGGAGTTGACGGCTCCTAGAATGTCGCTCTTTTCAGAGTCTCCGATTACTATGCACTCCTCTGGAGTCTTTCCCAGTCTTTCCAATACGATATCGAAGAAGGCCTTGTCAGGCTTAGCAACTCTCATTTCCTGTGAGATGAAGATTTCGTCAAAATATCCTCTTGTATCTGTTGCCTTGATTCTTCCATGCTGAGTCTTAGCAATGCCATTTGTGATGATGGACTTGCCTCTATCTTTGATTGAATCCAGAAAATCGATTGCACCCTCAATCATGATTCCAGCTTCTGAGAGAAAATCCACATAGTCGTCTCCTGCAACTTCTGGATCATTTGTATTTCCGAGGTTGTCAAAGAGAATCCTGAATCTTTCGCCCTTGAGCTTTTCTTGGCTCATCAAGCCCTTTTCGTATGAATCCCAGCAAAAATGGTTTCCTACTTCATAGAGATCGAACATCTCCTTGTTCCATTCAATGCCGTTTTTCTCGAAAACCCTTCTAAGTGCGATTCTCTCTGTTGCCTTAAAGTCGTATAGTGTGCCGTCTGCATCAAACAAAAGATATTTTGCCATGGTGCAATAGTATCAGAAAGAAGAAAGATAAGAAAGAAATGATAAAATAAACAGTGATAGATAACATTGGTGTGGACTCTGGCTGGTAATTCTATCATATTTTTAATTAGGAGGAGTCATCTGTGAAGAAATCCATCTTTTTCCTATTGTTAGGATTATTGATAATTGCCTTGGGTGTATTCATCTGGGTTCGCCCAAATACATTCGTAAACGTACTTGCAATAGCATTCTCTTTATTCATATTCTTCATGGGCGCAAAGAGCCTTATGGCTTATTTCAAGCTTAAGAACAAGGGTTCAAAGACTTTATTGAATACTCTGCTCATTAAGTCATTGGTCAACATGCTTGTCGCAACATCAGCGCTAATAATCATATTCACAAAGAAAGAGGCTGTTCTCAATCTTTTGGTTTACATCATTGCTGCTGATTTGATTGCTTCTGCATTTGTGGATTTATTGGATTCCTTTATAATTCGAAAGGCGGGTTTAGACTATTCATATAGCCCGCTTAGATTCCAGGCATTACTTGGGTTTGCCTTTGGAATTCTGTTTATAGTCTTCCCTCAGTTCATTGGAAAGACAGGCCTCACAATAATTGCTGTCATTTTCATTGTGATTGGTCTCTTCGTTTCATTCTATGCATACCACGTTTACGTGCTTGGCAAGATGATGAAAAAGGCAACAGCAGCTCCTCAGATACAGGAAGCTAGCGCAGAATTCGAAGAGAAGAACGAATAATTAAAGAATAGATTGACGATATAGTGCTAAAAGATTAGAGTTTATGCATGTATAGTTTCGTTCATCACATCCATCACGCTTTTGTTGCATAACCTAGCCATGGTGGATTTTATTATATGCTAAGGTCTCCGTGGTGGAGGCCTTTTTTCGTATAGGGAGGATATGATGGATAATACATTAAGGATTGCCGTTCAAAAGTCAGGAAGACTCTCAGAGAAGAGCCTTAACATCATCAGAGACTGCGGAATCGATTTTGGCTGTGATGGAAGAGTGCTCAGAGAAAGAGCTGCTAATTTCCCAATTGAATTCTTATATGTTCGCGATGACGATATTCCAACATACGTCAAGGATGGCGTTGCAGATATCGGTATCGTAGGAAGAAATGAATATGACGAAAAGGGCTACCAGCTCGAGGTTGTTAGAGACCTTAAGTTTGCAGCATGCCGCTTATCAATAGCTGTTCCTCATGATTTCGATTACAAGGGCCTTGAGAGCTTGGAAGGCAAGAGAATCGCAACTAGCTATCCAAATATCCTTATGTCTATTCTTTCAGCTAAGGGCATCTCAGCAACACCTGTTGTAGTATCTGGATCTGTTGAGATTACTGTTCAGGTTGGAATTGCAGATTGTATCTGCGATATCGTATCAACAGGAACAACCCTCAAGATGAATGGTTTGAAGGAAGTAGAGCCTATCTATTGGTCAACAGCAGTAATGATTGCAAGACAGAACTTCCTCTCTGATGAGAAGGAAAAGGCAGAGATTTTTGCACGTCTCTTAGAGAGAATGGATGCGTTGATGCTTGCAAAGAACAAGAAGTATGTTCTCTTTAACCTTCCAGCTGAGAGACTCAACGAAGCTGCAGAAATCATTGGTGGAATGAAGTCTCCAACTGTTACTCCTCTCATGGATAAGGACTGGGTTTCTGTGCAGAGCGTAGTTGGTGAGGATAGATTCTGGTCTGTATTTGAGAAGCTTAGGTCAATTGGTGCAGAAGGTATCCTTGTTCTCAATATTGAAAAGATGACGGAGTAATTATGGGCTACCTCAGATACGAAAGAGAATTCGACAGCGAACTGCTAAAAAGACCAGATTTCGACATCTCCTCAATCGAGGATAAGGTCGATCAGATATTGTCTTACGTAAGAAAAGATGGCGACAAGGCTCTCATTGAGCTTGCAGCTAAGTTTGATGAGAGTGATGTCTCTGAGTCTCTGTATGCTTCAGAGTCCGATTTTGATGAGGCTGAGAAGCTGGTTCCACAGGATTTGAAGGACGCTATTCTGAGGGCACATAAGAATATTTCTGCATTCCATATTGCGCAGATGCCAAAGGGGGAGTGCGTGGAGACTGAGGCTGGAGTCCTCTGTTCAAGACGCATCGTAGCTATCGACAAAGTCGGTCTCTATGTTCCAGGCGGAACAGCACCTCTTTTCTCAACTGTATTGATGCTTGCCATCCCTGCAAAGGTCGCAGGCTGCAAGGAGATTATTCTTGCAACTCCTGCAAAGTTCGGAAAGATTAGCCCAGCTGTTCTCTATACAGCAAGAGTTTGTGGAGTCGATAAAGTTCTTAAAGTTGGCGGGGCACAGGCGATTGCTGCCCTTGCATACGGAACAGAGAGCGTTCCTAAGGTAGATAAGATATTCGGACCAGGAAATAGATTTGTTTCGACTGCAAAGATGAAGGTTCAATCCTTCTGTGCAATCGATATGCTTGCAGGTCCATCAGAGGTAATGGTAGTTGTAGATAAGAGTGCAAATCCACTCTATGCAGCTGCAGACTTGCTATCTCAGGCAGAGCATGGCAAAGATAGCCAGGTCGTGCTTGCAGTCCTTGCTTCCTCTATCGAAGAGGCAGATTCTATCTATAACGGTGTTGAAGAAGCTCTCTCTAGTGAGCTTGAGAAGCTTGGAAGAAAGGAGTTTATGCTTCCATCCCTTTCACACTCCGTAGCCTTTGCCTTTACTGATAAAGATGCTCTGTTGGATGCAGTCAATTTATATGGACCAGAGCATTTGATCATCAACACATTAAATGACGAAGAGATTCTCGATGGCGTTAGAAATGCTGGCTCTGTATTCATGGGACCATATTCCCCTGAGTCAGCAGGCGACTATGCATCTGGAACAAATCACACACTTCCAACATCAGGCTGGGCATCATCTTCTTCAGGCGTTTCCTTGGATAGCTTCATCAAGAAGATTACAGTCCAGAGACTGACAAAGAAAGGAATTGAAAATCTTGCTCCTACTGTAATCAAGATGGCTGAGGCTGAAGGTCTTACAGCCCATGCAGAGGCTGCTAGGGTGAGGGTCCTATGAAAGAAATAGAGAAACTAATCAACCCACATATCTTATCAATGGCTCCATATAGCTCCGCTCGCGATGACTTCAAGGGCGTTGCTGAGGTGTATCTTGATGCCAATGAGTCTTGGTATGAAGGAACTATTAAGTGCAATAGATATCCAGATCCTGAGTGCGCAAAAGTAAGAAGACTTTTGGAAAGCGTTCTTTCCCTTCCTTACGAGAATACCGTAATTGGCAACGGATCTGATGAAATTATTGATCTTTTAATTAGAATCTTCTGTCGTTTTGGAGAGGATTCAATCATGATAATGAGACCAACCTATGGTGCTTATAAGGTATTTGCAGCAACAAATAATGTAGCTGTCATTGATGTGCCTCTGAAGCCAACATTGGAGCTCGATATCGATGAAATAAAGAGGGTTATGGCAGAGAAAAAGCCAAAGCTCGTATTTGTTTGCTCTCCTAACAATCCTACAGGAAAGGTCTATCCTCTATCCCAGATTGAGGAAATTGCAAGGTTCAATGAGGCAATCACTGTTGTGGATGAAGCTTATGCTGACTTTGCTGAGGGCTTTGAGAGTGCCGTTTCCCTTATTGGTAAATATCCAAGACTTTGCGTTATGAGAACCCTTTCAAAGGCTTGGGGAATTGCCGGAGCAAGAGTTGGAATTCTTGTAGCAGATAAGTATATCAAAGATACTGTAGTTAAAGTTAAGCCACCTTACAATGTCTCTGTCCTTGCTCAGAGAGCTGCGGTTGAGGTTCTCTCTGATCCTGAGTCTGTATATTCAATCAAGGCTGAGGTTCTGGCAGAAAGAGCAAGATTGGAAAAAGAGATTGCAAATCTAGGCTATGTACGTGAGGTTATAAGCTCAGAGGCAAACTTCCTGATTGTTAGAGTCAATGATGCAGATAAGCTCTATCTTTACCTGATGGAAAGAGGAATTATCGTAAGAAATAGGACCCATGAGCCTTTCCTTGAAGGTGCTTTGAGAATTACAATCGGGTCAAAAGAAGAGAATGCTAAGCTCATGGAGGCTCTCTGTGAATACTCTGAATAAGAAGAAGGCTCTGTTTGTAGATCGCGATGGCGTAATTGTCATTGAGGACCAGATTGATACGTACGAAAGGATAATCTATATCCCACATATGTTCGAAGCTCTGAGAACAATCATCAAGAAAGGTGATTGGGAGCTGGTAATGGTTTCAAACCAGGATGGTGTTGGAACTCCTTCATTCCCTATGGAGGATTACCAGATGGTTGCTGACAGAATCTTCAGCACTCTTGAGGGTGAAGGCATTGTCTTTGATGACGTGAATGTTGACTTCTCTCTTCCTGAGGACAATTGTCCAGGAAGAAAGCCTGGAACTGCCATGCTCACAAGGTACATGAATGGTGACTATGACATGTCTAAGTCATTCATGGTAGGTGACAGACTTACAGATATGCAGCTTGCCAAGAATCTTGGATGCAGAGGCTTTTGGCTTACAGAAGAGAGCGAGACTCCTGAGGAATATAAGGATGTAATTGCACTCAGAACAGACAACTGGCTGGATATTGCAGCCTTCCTTACTGATGACACTGCTCTTGCACCAAGAAAGGCTGTGCTTTCAAGAAAGACAAAGGAGACAGATATTGAAATCTCTCTTTCTCTTGATGGTACAGGAAGGGGTACAGCGCATTCATGCTTAGGCTTCTTTGACCATATGCTTGATCAGGTAATTAGACATTCAAGATGTGATTTGACAATCAATACAGATGGTGACTTGGAAGTTGATGAACATCACACAATCGAAGATACTGCCCTTCTTTTGGGAGAGTGCTATCTAAAGGCACTTGGAGACAAGAGGGGTATTGAAAGATATGGCTTTGAGATAGTTGCTATGGATGAGGTCGCAGCAACAGTTGCGATAGACTTCTCTGGACGCCCAGAGCTTGTTTGGGATGTTGAGTTCAATAGAGACTATGTTGGCGATGTTCCAACTGAGCTTTTTAAGCACTTCTTCAGATCCTTCTCTTCTACAGCTAGATGCAATCTTTATATCAGTGCAACAAAGGGTGGCGATACTCACCATACAGCAGAGGCAATCTTCAAGGGCTTTGCAAGAGCTATTAGAAAGGCTGTCAAAAGAATTCCGGGAGCAACGGAGCTCCCTTCAACAAAGGGTGTGCTCTAATGATTGCTGTCGTAAAATATAATGCAGGTAATATCCACTCTGTCATGTGTGCTCTCAATAGAATCGGAGCTCAAGCTGTTCTTACAGATGATGAAAAAATCATCAGAAGTGCAGATAAAGTAATCTTTCCAGGTGTTGGCGAAGCATCCTCAGCGATGGCATATTTGAGAGAAAAGGGTTTAGATACAGTCCTTTCTTCTTTAAATCAGCCATTTTTAGGCATTTGCTTAGGCATGCAGCTTATGACAAGCCATTCATTGGAAGGCGATACAAACTGCCTTTCAATTTTCCCAAAAGACAAGGTTGAAAGGTTCCCTGGAGACAGAGGATATAAGATTCCTCAAGTTGGTTGGAATACAATTGAACCTATTGATTCTGAGCTTTTCTATGGAATAGAGAAGGGTAGCTATGTATATTTCGTCCACTCCTTCTATGTTCCAAAAAGCGAATTCTCAGCATCTCTCACAGACTATGATGACCTTGTGTATTCATCTGCTTTGAGAAAGGATAACTACTTCGGAGTCCAGTTCCACCCAGAGAAGAGCGGTAAGGTCGGTGAAAGAATTCTAAGAAACTTTGTTGAGGTGATTAAATGATCATCATACCTGCAATAGATATTATCGACGCCAAGGTTGTTCGTTTATCAAAGGGTGACTATGACTCCAAAAAAGAGTATTCTTCAGACCCATTGGAGATGGCAAAGCGCTTTGAGGGAGCGGGGCTTACCCACCTTCATTTAGTTGACTTAGATGGAGCTAAGGGAGGAAAGCCTGAGAATCTCAAGGTCCTAGAGAGAATTGCATCTCAGACAACTTTGAGAGTGGATTTTGGTGGTGGCGTAAAATCACTGGACTCTTTAGTTTCAGTTCTTGATGCCGGTGCTAAGGAAGTTAGCCTTGGTTCTGTCGCAGTAAAAGATAGAGACTCAGTGCTCAGCTGGATCGATAAATATCGTGATTTCCTCATTCTCTCTGCAGATGTTAGGGATGGCCTTATTAGCATCTCAGGATGGAAGGAGAATACTGAAATCGAGGCGATAAGCTTTATCAAGGATTATCATGAAAAGGGCCTGGGAAAGGTAATCAGCACAGATATCTCTAGAGATGGAATGCTTACAGGCCCTTCATTCGAATTATACAAGAATATCCTTGACTCCGTTCCGGGCATGAAGGTTGTGGCCTCTGGTGGCATCTCCTCATTTGAGGACCTCAGAAAGCTAAACAAGCTATCTGTTTGGGGCACTATTGTTGGCAAGGCTTATTATGAAGGTAGAATAACTTTGACAGAGCTAAAGGAGGCAGAAGATGCTTGCTAAGAGGATTATTCCATGTCTTGATGTTAAGGATGGTCGCACAGTAAAAGGTGTCAACTTTGTTAATCTCCGTGATGCAGGCTCTGCATTGGAGCTTGCTGAATACTATTCAGAAAATGGTGCAGATGAGTTGGTATTCTTAGATATTACTGCAACTGTCGAAGGTCGCGATACTCTCTATAATCTTGTAAAGGATGTTGCTGAGAGGATCTCTATTCCATTCACAGTAGGCGGCGGAATCAGATCTGTTGCAGACGTTGAGAAGATTCTCTCTTGTGGTGCAGATAAGGTCTCTGTAAACAGTGCAGCTGTCAGAAGACCAGAGCTCATCAATGAGCTTGCATCTCAGTTTGGCTCACAGTGTGTTGTTCTGGCATTGGATGTAAAGTCAAATCCAAATATGCCATCTGGCTATGAGACAGTAGTTGATGGAGGTAGAACATTTACTGGAAAGGATGCTCTAGAGTGGGCGAAAGAGGCTGAAGCTAGAGGCGCAGGCGAAATTTTGCTTACAAGTATGGATGCAGATGGAACTAAAAATGGGTTTTCTGTTGACTTAAATTCGATAATAAGTGGTAATATTAACATTCCTGTTATTGCCTCTGGCGGTGCTGGAACAATGGAACATTTCAAGGATGTTTTCCTCGATGGAAAGGCTGACGCAGCTCTCGCTGCTTCTGTTTTCCATTTCAGAGAAATAGATATTCCTGAGCTTAAGGAATACCTCCATAAAGAGGGTATTCCAGTGAGAAGATAGTGGAGAGAGGTTTATGACTATTGATTTTGCAAAAGGTGACGGTCTAGTTCCTGCAGTAGTACAGGACGCAGTTACAAGAAAGGTTCTCATGGTTGGCTACATGAATGAAGAAGCTTACCGCCTTACATTGGACAGAGGCTTGGTTACATTCTATTCACGTTCAAGACAGAGAATCTGGACAAAGGGCGAGACTAGTGGCAACTTCCTCCAGCTCAGAGAGATTCTCACAGACTGCGATGGCGATACTCTTCTTGTAAAGGCAATTCCATCAGGTCCTGTATGCCATACTGGCGCAGATACATGCTTTGGCGAAGAGAACGAACCTAGCGAAATTTCTTCTCCAGAGTTCCTCTTCTACCTCGAGAACGTTATCAGAGATAGACGTACAAACCCTATCGAAGGCTCATATACAAACCACCTTTTCTCAAGAGGCTTGAACAAGATTGCTCAGAAGGTTGGCGAAGAGGCTGTAGAGCTCGTAATCGCTGCTAAGGATGAAGACAAGGAACTCTTCCTTGGTGAGGGTGCAGACCTCATGTACCACTTACTTGTACTCCTTGCACAGAAGGATGCTTCACTTGCTGAGGTAATTGAAATCCTCAAGGATAGACACTCAAGATGA
>JAGBWX010000016.1 GCA_017629575.1 Spirochaetales bacterium
CAAAAGATGGAATCCTGAGCTTTCTTGCAGCATGCCTGCTACATGACATTGGCCACTTCCCATATGCACACTCTCTAAAGGAGCTTGCTATCAGAGAGCATGAAGAGATTGCAGCGACAATGATTGAAGCTGAGGGAGAGTTGAGAGATGCAGTCATCAAAGCTGGAGCAAGCCCAGAAAAGACAGCTCAGATAATCGACAAGGATATGCTGACAAGCGACGAAGAGACATTGCTCTATCGCTCAATTCTATCTGGCACCCTAGACCCAGACAAGCTTGACTACCTATCAAGAGATGGCTTCTTTGCAGGTGTTCCATATGGCAAGCAAGACACAGACTACATCATCTCTGCAATGCTTTTAAAAGATGGGCATCTTTGTCTTCAGAGCGAAGCAATCAGCTCTGTAGAACAGGTGCTATTCTCTAAATACATGATGTATAAAGCCCTCTATTGGCATAAGGGAGTAAGATCTGCAACAGCTATGATCAAGAAGGCTCTCATTACAGCACTCAAGAAGGGTGTCATTGTTTATGATGACCTCTATTTTATTGATGACAATGAATTTGCATATCTATGCAAAAGCAAGGTTGGAGAATGCGAGGCACTTGAGATGGTTGAAATGGTAGAGCATAACGAGCTTCTAGAGCGCCGCGCAGAGAAGGACTATGACCCTACTGGAATCATCGAAACCAAGGGAAGAACTCCAGAAGATAGAGAAGCGTTGGAAAGAGATGTCTTTAACAAACTAAGGGGCATTTATCCTCAGCTTAAGGAATACTCTGTAATTATCGACATCCCAGAGCCAATCAACTTCGAAACACATATCAAGGTTGTGGAGCCAGATGGCGAGGTCCATGACATAGAGAGCGAAAGAATGGTATTCAGTGGCGAAGTTTCGCAGATTTTCCAGAAGAATCTTAGAATCGTCGGTCTATATCTTCCTGAGTTCGTAAAGAGAGCTGATGCGGAAAAAGCGCTCAAAGAGGTTATTAATGGAAGATAAGAAGTCCTACCTCGACCTCATTGCTGGCGACATTCCACCTTGGGTTATGAGATTTGTAAAAGGAGTTGGAAAGGCAATCAACACCTACAATATGATTCAGGAAAATGACAAAGTTCTCATTGCTGCATCAGGGGGAAAGGACTCTCTTGCGCTCGCCCTTGCTCTATCTCTAAGACGCAAGTGGATGCCAGTAAGCTACGACATTGAAGCTGTTATGATCAACTGGATAGAACACCCTATCCCAGATGAATACAGAGAAAAGCTGAGAAAATACTTTGAGGACTTGGACATCAAGTTCACAATGCTCGATGAAAGACAGTATCCAGATTCCTTCAAGGGTGAATTCAATTGCTATCTATGCTCAAGAAATAGAAGAAGAATTCTCTTTGAGTATGCAGATAAGCATGATATCAAGCTAATTGCCATGGGGCATCATCTTGATGATCTAGTTGAGACAACAATGATGAATCTCTGCTTCAGAGCAAACTTCTCCACCATGCTTCCTGTTCAGCAGTTCTTCGATGGCAAGATGCATATCATAAGACCAATGATTGAAATTCACGAAAACGTAGCGAGAAGGCTAAGCGATGGATATGACTTTCCAACAGTAAAGCCAGTCTGCCCTTATGACCAAACAAATATCCGTTCGAGTCTTAAGCCAATCGTTTCACAGCTCTGCCACATAGATAAACTCACTCGAGAGCATATCTATAATGCACATGAGTTTAACTACAAGCTCGAACTGAAGACTGAATACGATCCAAATAAAGGCAAAGTACAGGAATAACAGACTCTTCTTGTGGCCAATTAGTTATTATTAATATATAATTTATACTTGATTTATTTTGTCGACTATAAAGGGTATTAATATATGAAAAAACTAATTGCCATAGCTCTGATGTTGATTTCAATCTCCTTAGCTATATTTGCAGATCCTCTGATTGAAGTTGTTGATGGAAATATCGATGAATTTGACATCATAAACTCAGCTGGCATCAAGATTGCTGATGGTGTTTCTGCGAACAGCGATGGATATCTCATCAGAGTTAAAAATGAACCAGTAGAGGCAACATCTCCTTTAGGAGAGCTCAAGCTCAAGGAAAATACCCTCCTTGCTATTGTTGAAACAAAGTATTCTGCCCCAGTTCTATACCTTGTTTATGGCGAAATGTCTCTCCTTCCAGCTTTCGAGATGGCTGAGATGATGAGCATCTATACACCAACCTCAAGAATCAGAATCAATGGTGAAGGTGAATTTGTATTCATCTCAACAGATGAAAGAGAAGAGTTCTACAACTATGGTATTCTCAATGCAGAAGCTTTCAACAGCATTACAGGACAGGAATTCAAGGTTCCAGCACTTCACGCAGTAGACTTCCTAAACAAAGAAGGAAACCCATTCTTTGTTTCTGAGGATGCATATTATTCAACAACTAGCGATATTGTAAAGGTTTATAGAATCCCAGCACCACGCGTTCCTCTTGCACCAACCTTCTCAGAACCAACAAGAAAGCTTGATAGACCAGGTTCTCCTCTTATCGAAATAATCAATCAGACTTTAAGAGAAAACGCACCAGAGAAGCCTGTGGTAAAGATTTCTCTTCAGGAACTGTTTGAAGATAAGAAAACACCTACTATCGATACAGAATACATCACAATCCAGCAGATATTAGTTGATGTACCATCAGCTCCAGAAGTCAAAGTCTTTACTACAATTGAAGACGATGCAGCAACTCCTGTTGCCGCAAATGCAATTGCCGAAGAGATTGAAGACATAGCAATTGCTGAACCAAGCGTAGCCGATACACTTGTTGAGACTATTGAAGAAGTTGAAGATGTAATTGTTGAAGAAGAGGCTTTGGCAGAAGAAAGCAGCTCCTCATCTCTGATTAAAGCTTCAGCAAATCCAAATAAGGGCTCCAGCTTCAACGTAGACTTTGCATCTCGCACATTCTTCAACTCAGCTGGCGAGAAGAGTGTCAATGTATCAATAATACCAAGAATTAAAATCAACTCATTCCATATGGATTTGAATATCGATCCATTGGCAATTCTTGAGTATAAGAAGAACACATCTATCGTGGATTGGGTTGGCTATGGTTTCAATTTCATCAACTACGTAAGATACCGCACTCTCAATGAAGTATTTGATGCTACAGTCAGCAGAACAATGGATATCCCAAGCTCAGACTCTGGAATCTATGATGGCTATAAGCATTCTAGCGACAGATATGCAGAAAAGCTTTCTGCAATTTTCCATCTCAATACAAGACCTGTTGATGTTACTGTTGGCATTGAAGACCTTACATTTGGCCGCTTCAGCCCTCTCTATGGCATCAACAGAGCATTTGGAAAGATTGACGTCACATTCTCCCAGCGCTATAAGCTCAGAATGTATGCTGGTGCTGTTGCAAACTTCAACAATGCAGAGCCTATAAACTCAATGGATTTCTATCCAGAAGCTGGCATATACATCCCATTTGTCGATAGAAGCGCAACCCAGCTTGGAATGAACGTAGCACTCACTACTGTAATTCCTGCAAACAATCGCATTATAAATCCTGAGAAGATGGGCTTTATGCTATCAGGCTCAATACCAATGAAGTTTGGTATCGTCACAATTGAGCCTGGCATCTATTACTCATATACAGGTTCAGATGCTGCTTCTAATAGAATCTTACATTTCAACGCAATCAATTCTATTGGATATAACCCAGTAGAGACTAATGAGACACTTCTTACTCTCGCAACAAACTTTGAAGTCAAAAACAATATTTTCGGCTTCAACGCTCTCATTAGCGGTGATATCAAGCTCAAATCAATGAAGTTCTTCAATGAGAATTCACTTTTGGATGTATCTGGATTCGTAGATCTCTCAGTAGTAAAGCTAGCTGCAGGAATCAAGATTCAGGACTTCATCTCAGTTGATAAGTATTCTAAGAACCTTGGAGCTTATGGATCTCTTCAGACTAACATTGCTGGCATTTCCACAACAATCTCAGGTGGTGTTAACTCAATTGAAGATAAAGACTTCTACTTCTCTTTTGCAGCCAAGACAACATTTAGCGAAGATAAGGAAGCACTCAAGGGAAGAGGCAGCAATCTCGTATCATTCGATATTGAACACGGAATCAAATATAGCTTAGAAAATGGCATCAGCTTCATTGCTAATCCAATGTTCACATTCGGAAGCAGCAGATATGCTCTATCTTTGAGAGCTCCATTTGAATTCAAGTTTGAAAATGATAAGGCATTTATCATTGAAGGCAATGAAGGCAACAACTGGTGGAAGTTTGGTATAGGAGCCAATACTATTGGAGAAAATGCCTACAAGACTTTAACAAATGCATTTGCCCTCATAAACTACCTCAAGCTTGGCGGCAGAGACACTTCTCGCGCATACTTCGTTGCTGAACGCGAAAATAGCTTCTCTGATACTTTGTTTGCAGAGTACGGCGGAGATGGATCTTTGAATCTTAATTTGGGATTCAATTCTCCAAACTTGAGATTTAATGCATTTGCTGGAGATATCGAACAGCCTCACTTGGCTGAGATTAGCCTTGCAACACATCCAATCAATCTTGCTAGCTTCTCTGTCAACTTCAATATACCAGCAGAAATCTACTTCAAGGATTTCAACAACTTCACAATGTTCTTCTATCCTGAGTTCAGCCTTGAGCTCCCAATCGTAAAGAACTACTTCACACTCTCTGCATATGCTGCAGGTACAGTCTCTGGAGTAATTAATGATGGCAGATTTGACTTTAAGTCTATCAAGCTAATTTACGATTTAAATACAAAGACATTCCACTCATCTATTGCTGGCGCAAAAGTTGATTTGAATTTCTCTAAATTCTCAATTGTTGCTGAAGGTGGTATTAGAACAGGCATCCTAAGACCAGATATGTACAATGCATTCACAACGCTGTACAACAAGATGCCAAGCATTGAAGCTGTATCATCTCCATCAAGCTACTTCGGCAAGGTTCAGGTAAATCTTGATTTTGATGTTCTTGATTTCTCTCTCACCTATACATCAAATGATGTTATGAAGGCTGTTGAGAACTTTGTAGAATCTGATGATATCTTCTCACTCAAGACTAGAGTAAGATTCAATGAAACATCATCCATCTATGCAAATATCCATAGAAAGGGATTTGCATCACTCTTCGATGGATCAAAGACATTTGATTCAATCTATAAGTCTGCAGATACTATCTACGCAGTCGGCATGGACTTCGACTTTGGAAAGGCATCTCTTAATGCAGAGGTTTCATCAACACCGCTTAAGGATGCATTCACAATCGATAGTGGCTATATGAATGTACAGAACGGATATGATACAACAAAGGGCGTTGTACCTACATTCTCAATATCCACAAGGATTAGCTTCTAGTGGCCAGAATTAACCTTCTTGATCCGCTGCTCTCCTCTAGGATTGCAGCGGGAGAGGTCATTGAAAGACCTCTCTCAGTACTCAGAGAGCTTTTAGATAACGCACTCGATGCAGGCGCTGATGAAATCAGAGTCACATTAGAGGGCGGTGGTATCGATTATCTGTCTGTTGCAGATAATGGAAGCGGTATAAGAAGAGATGATTTAAAGCTACTCGGAACAAGGCATGCTACAAGCAAGATCCATGATCCAGATGATCTATATACCATCAACACATTAGGCTTCAGAGGAGAAGCCCTCTACTCCATCTCTGCAGTTTCAAGGATGACAATTGCTACAAGATCTGCAGATACGGGAGAAGCATCAACACTTGTAATCGACAATGCAAGAAGAGAGGATGTTCTTGAAATAGGTCCTGATAAAGGAACCATCGTCACAGTTGAAGATCTTTTCAAGGATATTCCTGCCAGAAGATCTTTTCTCAAAAGGAACTCTACAGAGGCTCAGATGTGCAGAAGCCTTCTTACATCAAAGGCTCTTGCATTTCCTAATGTAAGATTCATTCTTACAGTTGATGGTGCGCTCAGAATTGACTGGCCAAAAGTAGATAGCTTAAAAGAAAGGGTTTTATATCTCTTTAGAATGGATGGGATTAGCGATGCTGATGTCAATTATCTCTCAGAAAGCAATGAGGATTATACTGTAGAGATTGTTGCAGGAAATTCCTCTGTAAAACGTTCTGATAGAAGAGAAATCAGAATATATGTGAACAACAGACCAGTAGAGGAATATTCACTTGTTCAGGCTGTTACTTATGGCTATGGAGAGCTTCTCCCAGGTGGAAGCTTCCCTTATGCTGCTGTATTCATCAATGACAAGCCAGAGCTTGTAGACTTCAACATCCATCCAGCAAAGAAAGAAGTAAAGATAAGAAACAAGGCTGAAATACACCATTCAATTACAACGCTGCTGAAAAATATCGAGAGAAAGATACCAGAGATCAGCGTCGCAAAACAGTTCTATCTTGATGATGCAGAGCGCTGGGAAAATGGGAAGAAAACAACCTCTTTTGTACCAGCTGCAGAGGAAAAGACTCCTTTCCATGCCTATCCTAAGTCAGAAGCTAAAGAAAGCTCTGTTTCTGAGATAATCAGAACCTATAAGGAAAAAGATAAGGCTTGGCTTGAGAAGGCAAAGGCACTGCAGGAAAACCAAAAGAAAATTAAAGAAAGTCAGCCAATCAAAGCAGATGCAAAAGTCTGTGAGATTATTGATGATGACAATCAGTTTAAATATATTGGACAGGCATTCAATCTTTTCCTAATTGCAGAGAAGAATAATGAGCTATATTTGATCGATCAGCATGCTGCTCATGAAAGGATTATCTATGATGAGCTTTTGGAGCAGAAGTCAGTTCAGAATCTTCTTATTCCTATAAAGCTTGAAGTAGATAAACTTACAGATGAATTCTTGTCTGAATACTCATATATCTATACGAAGCTTGGAATTATGTTATCTAGAGTTGGAGATGGAAACTGGGAAATCACAGCACTTCCAGCTGTAGCAAGATCCATCGAAGGTCAGATTGTTGAATACATCGAAAGTGCTAAGGCAGATGAGCATGAACTAGAGATGAATCTATTTGCCATCATTGCATGCAAAGCTGCAATCAAGGCTGGAGACCCTGTTGATAAGTGGTCTGCAGAAGCATTGATCGAGAAGGTATTCAAGCTCAAGGAGCCATGCTGTCCACATGGTAGAACATTCCTAGTAAAGCTTAAGGAAAAAGAATTGAGGGCAATGGTTGGAAGAACTAGTTAAGCTTCTGAATAAGCTTAATGTCGTTGCCATATCTATCTTTGAAAGAGAATTCCGCCTTATCAGAATCGATATCGAGAATATAGCCTGACTTTTGATCTATCGTCTCAATAAATTCTCCGTCTTTGTAGATTGTGATAGATGAACAATCTCCAATAAGGTTGTTGTTGACATCAAAATATGGGAAGCCAATATAATCCGCTTCGCTCAAGGCCAAGGAAGAAGAATAGACATCGCCCTCTTCTGAGTAGATTAAAATAGCATAGTCGCCACTCTCAAAAGTTGCACCAGGGGTTATCATCAAATCTTCGGATTTTGATCTTCCTGCCTTAAGATCGCCTTCCCACGAAAGGTCGCCATCAGGACTTGTAAGCTTAAATGTGAAGCTCTTTCTATAAGGATTAATTGAGTAAGCTATGTTTATTGACTCGCGCTCTGGAGTAACAACACCATTACCATCTACTGAGGCTTCTATAGTTCTATTAAGCTTTGCATGATTAACTTCAAAGCCCTCTCTGGCACAGCCAAAGAGGACTGAAACAACTATTAGCAATAAGAATAAGCTCTTATTCCTCACCTTCTGTTTCCTTGAGCATCATCCTTACAGGATTAGCATAGGAGTTGAGAACAAAGCTTCTTACATCATCAGAAAGATGGTTGTAAGCTGCAAGGAAGTCTTCAGGATTCAATCCATCGTAGAAGTCTTTGAAACGATCTGTGTTCTCAAGATAGTCATATGCGATGTAGTTTGTGTTGAAGAGCTTGTAGTTGGTATGGATCTGGCGATCGATTTCCCTTGCTACTTCATCTGCATTTTCATATTCGCCATCAAGAGGCTTGCCAATTGCTACATGGATGTGGCCCTTAGGACATCTAAGGCCCCTTACCATTGAGATGATGTCTTCATACTTCTTCTTCTCATACTTTCCATCGTTCTGAGCTTTGACGGTTTCCTCTCTGCCCTTGTTGATGTCATTTGGATCGTACTGATAGCTGATAGCAATTGGAACAATGTTTACGCTCTTAATGAGTTCTGAGAATGAGACTCCACTACCCTTCTTTGAAAGATATAGCATCTTGATGATTGCAGGCTGAGTATTATCGATGCCATCCTTGCTTCTGCCGGACTTCTGAGCAACCCAAATTGATGTATTCTCCTGAGATACTACATCAACAAAATACTCTGAAAGCTTCATAGATTCCTTGTATTTCTCTCTCATTGGAAGCTCTCTGCGAACAATGATTCCACCATTGATTCTGAAGATGTCCTCAATGAACTTATTAGCCATGAGATTGTCTCCAACAGCCATCTCACAGAATGGCTTGTTTGACAAGAGAAGAGCATAATCCAGAAGCATACAGTCCAAGATGATATCTCTATGGTTAGATACAAAAAGATATCCTTTATTTGGATCGATATTTTCAGCACCAGAGACAGAAAAACCTGTTGTTGTCTTCTGGAGAATAGTAGGAATAAATACGCCTGCAGTTACATTTCTCTGGAAATCTGTATATGTTTTTACTTCTTTGATTCCATTGATGATGTAGCTGATTACCTTAGTAGCAACTTCAATATCATTGCCTGCAAGTAGATAAGCAAATCCACCAAGGTATTCTCTCTTCGCAATGAGGCGTTCCTTGGCAGCCTCTATATCTGCGCCCCTATATGGAGCGATATCATTATATTTTTCAAAATCCATTTTATTTAATCATGTTGAGGAACTGTGTGCGTTCCCACTTATAACCTTCAGAATTTCTCTCCTGAGCGAGCTTGCCGATAAACTGATTGAGAGAGTCATAGCCTTTCTTGTCCATCCAAGAAGAGATGAAGTCATTCATCTTTGTAATAGCCTCTGCACCTTCTCTAATGATCACAGTACAAACCTCTACAGCCTTAGCGCCAGCAAGAAGCATCTTAACAACTGTTTCACCGTCATGGATGCCTGTGTTACCACAAAGATCCATCTTTACCTCGCCAGAGGAAAGACCAATCCATCTAAGAGCCTCTGAGTACTCCACAGGAGATGAGAGCTCTGGACCATGTACGAAAGAGAGATTCTCGATATCGATATCTGGTCTATAGAATCTGTTGAAGAGAACAGCACCATCGATACCAATAGCATCAAGCTTTGAAATTACATTTGCCATTGAAGAGTACTTATTGCCCATCTTGATTGCAACAGGACATGAAATCTTCTTCTTTGCGAGCTTAGCAAACTCAAAGAGAGTCTTTTCAACATCCTTGCCATCAACCGATGCATCAGAAGCCAATGGATAGTAGTTGAGCTCGATTGCGTCTGCCTTGCAATTGACAAATCTCTCTGCGTAGTCAATCCACTCTTCTGTTGTCTTGCAGCATACTGATGCAATTACAGGAATTGAAAGATTCTTCTTTGCCTCAATTAAAAGACGCATGTATCTGTCGATATAGTAATCCTTGCCATGTTCCATGAAATGGCTTTCAGCAACGGACCAATTAAGATAGTCTTCATTAGCCTTATATTCGTTAGCAACATCATCCTCGATCTGCTCTTCGAAGATAGACTTCAGGACAACTGCACCAGCTCCAGCGGCTTCAAGTTTCTTCAATGATTCTATTGTCTGTGTATATGGACCAGCAGATACGATTACTGGGCTTTTTAATTCCAAACCAAGATATTTAGTACTAAGATTAGCCATAAAAACCTCCAGAAATAACTTCGCTATTTACAATATATCACAAACTAAGCAAATAAGTAGTTTTATATGTTAATTTTCGCATTAAAACGCTCAAAAAAACATATAAAATACATATCATTTTAAAACCTCAAATTTATAAAAAGTTATTGATATATACACAAAGAATCAACCAAAAATTGATGGATTTCCCCCCCCC
>JAGBWX010000017.1 GCA_017629575.1 Spirochaetales bacterium
GATTGTAAGGAATGCCTTGTAGCAAGCCTTTGCAGAGAGAACATCCTTTACTGCTGTGATTTCGTATGGTGCGTGCATAGACATTACTGATACGCCGCAATCGATTACCTGCATGCCATAGTAAGCTGCGAACTTAGCGATTGTTCCGCCACCACCAACATCTACCTTTGCCATTTCTGCCATCTGGAACTTAACGTTGTTAGCATCCATGCATGCTCTGAGCTTGCCAATGAATTCAGCGTTTGCATCTGAAGCTCCAGCCTTTCCGCGTGAGCCTGTGTACTTGTTGAATACTACACCACCAGCAAGGAATGATGAGTTCTTCTTGTCGAAGAGTGATGCATTCATAGGATCATATGCTGCGCTTACATCTGAAGAGAGCATTAGAGAGTTTCTGAGAACTCTCCTGAGCTTGAGTGAGCTGTACTGACCCATTCTATCGAGAACTTCTGCAGTTGCATTGTCGAGGAAGTGGCTATCCATACCTGTTGATCCAACTGATCCAATCTCTTCCTTGTCTACGATGAGACAGCAGCTTGTTCTCTTTGAGCTTTCGCACTCGAGAAGTGCATCAAGAGATGTGAATGAGCATACTCTGTCATCCTGACCGTAAGCTAGGAGCATAGAGCCATCAAGGCCAAGTGTTCTTGCCTTGCCTGATGGAACAACTTCGAGCTCTGCTGAGAGGAAGTCCTTTTCTTCGATATCATATCTTTCCTTGAGGAGCGCAAGAATTCTCTTCTTTCCAGCTTCCTTTTCCTTTTCAGCACCCTCTGCAGCTTCCATGTCATCAAGGCCAATAACTACATCAAGGTCCTCGCCTGGGATGAACTCCGAAGCTGTCTTCTTCATCTGATCCTGTGCGATGTGAGGGAGAAGGTCTGCGATGCAAAGTGCGATATCATCATCGTCTTCGCCAATTACTACGTTAACAGATGTTCCATCTTTCTTAACTACGACGCCATGGATTGCAAGAGGGATTGTTACCCACTGATATTTCTTGACGCCACCGTAGTAGTGTGTGTCGAGATATACAATGCCGTCTGATTCGTAAAGAGGATTCATCTTAACATCAAGCCTTGGAGAGTCGATGTGTGCACCAAGGATATTCATGCCCTTTTCGATATCTTCAGAACCAATCTGGTACAGAGCGATAGACTTGCCGTACTGGTTGAAGTAGACTCTGTCGCCAGCTTTGAGTGAAGAGACGGACTCAATGTTCTTGTAGCCCTTTGCCTCTGCAAGTCTTACGATTTCATTAACGCATTCTCTTTCAGTCTTTCCCTTATCGAGAAAGTCTTTATATCTTTTGATTGTATCCATAGGTACAATGATAGCCTTTTTGGGCCACATTATAAACAGAGAGTTTTGTGTAATTGAGGTTATGAGGAAGAAAAGTATCCAATTTCGTCAACAAGGGATTCCGGATGTAAAAGACTTGAAAGCTATTGTTTGCCTTCGCTTGATCTTAAGCGCTGCTGTTATTTTGATTTTTATTGAACAGCTAATATTAAATGAAATTCAAGGATGCATTATTTGCATTTTAGTGCTTCTATTGTTTTGTGTTCCAAGTTTTATTGAAAGGCATTGGAATCTAGAAATTCCCGATGCTCTTGAATCTGTTGTTCTCTTATTTGTCTTTTCTTCTGTGATATTAGGCGAGATTGTCTGTTGCTACCAAAGAATACCAATTTGGGACTCTCTTCTTCACCTGACAGCGGGGTTTATCTCAGCGGCAATTGGGTTTTCGCTTTTTGACATACTCAATAGAAGCGAAGTCATAAAGATAAAGCTTTCGCCTATGTTTCTTGTAATTATGGCATTTTGCTTTTCAATGACAATCGGTGTCATATGGGAGTTCTTTGAGTACTTTATGGATACGCTTTTTAATCTCGATATGCAAAAGGATACGATAGTCCATACGATAAACACAGTCTCTCTAGATAAGACGGTATCGAATACTGTCGTGTCCATAGAGGATATAGAGAGCGTTTATATCAATGGTGAGAACCTATCATTGGGAGGATACTTGGATATAGGTCTTGTTGACACAATGAAAGACCTGTTTATCAATTTCGTAGGTGCTCTAGCGTTTTCTTTCATAGGTTTTTTCTATGCTAAGGGTAGGTGTAGGTTTGCAAGAGCATTCATCCTCAAGATGAAGGAAGATTCGAATAATTGACAATAATGAATAACAGCTGAGTCCAAGATAGGTATATAATCTATGCGGAGGCTCAATATGCTGACAGAAATTAGAGAAAGGTATTACAAAGAACTTACAGAGAGTGTTCTTCCATTTTGGCTCAAGTATGGAATGGATAAGGAAAATGGAGGAATCTATACAGGCTTAGACCGTGACGGAACACTTCTCGAGAGCGATAAATCTGTATGGTTCCAGGGTCGTGCACTTTGGACCTTTGCAACAGCCTATGAGAAGATTGAGAAGAAGGCCGAGTATCTTGAGGCTGCAAAGAGTCTTGCCCATTTCATTCTTGATCATTGCTTTGACAGCGATGGCAGAATGTTCTTCCGAGTAACTAAGGATGGAAAGCCTGTAATCAAAAGACTCAGATATTTCTTTTCCGAGACATTTGCAATTATTGGTTTCTCTGCATATGCCAGAGTTACTGGAGATACCTTCTTCAGAGACAAGGCTTTTGAGCTCTTGCAGTTTGTAGAGAAGATTAGAACAACCCCTGGAATTCTTATTCCAAAGATCAATCCAGAGGTAGAGCCATCTATCTCGCTTGGCGGTCCTATGATTCTTCTCAACGTTCTCTCTGAGGTTAGAGAAAGCTTCCCTGAAAAGAAAGATTGGATTGACAGCTATATGGATAAACTCTTGGGCGAAGTTGAAACATTCTTTGTTAGAGATGACCTGAAGTGCGTACTTGAGCAGTGTGCACCAGATGGAAGCTTCATGAAAGACCATTATGAGGGAAGAATTCTAAATCCAGGACATGCCATTGAAGCTGCTTGGTTCATCATGAATGAAGGCATAAAGAAGGGTAATAAGCGTCTTATAGATCTCTCTTTGAAGATGCTCGATTGGGAGTGGGACCTTGGATGGGATGCTGAGTATGGTGGTGGAATCATACAGTACAGAGATGCTCTTGGGCTTCCTGTTTCAGAGTATCATCAGGATATGAAGTTCTGGTGGCCACAGTGCGAAGCTGCCATTGCAGAGCTTATGGCCTATGCTGTTACTAAAGATAAGAAGCATTTTGATAGATTCCTTCTTGTCGATAAGTATATCGAAGACCGCTTCGTTGACCATGAATATGGTGAATGGTTCGGATATTTCCATAGAGATGGAACTTTGGCAACAAGAGTGAAGGGTAATCTATACAAGGGTCCTTTCCATATCCCAAGAATGTACATGAAGTGCATAGAAATCATCGACGAGATGCTTTCGTAATTTGGCCGATATTGCCCTCTATGATTATTGGAATAATCAATTAAGCTATAAACATACAAAAAGCCGGGATATCCCCGGCCTAATTCCCCTTTCCCCCTATTTATAGGGGATTTTGTTAATCAGAGCATTGCTTTGAGATCTTCAAGTGCAGCGTTGTCGATCTTTTCCCATTCGAAGTCTGGGTTGCCGAAGTGACCGCCTCTTGCAGCTCTTAAGAAGCCTGGCTTTCTGAGACCGTATCTTTCAATCATTGCAGCTGGTCTTAAATCGAAGTGCTTCTTGATCCACTCGATGAGAGGCTCCTCAGCAAGAAGTCCTGTTGAGAATGTATCTACATGGATAGATACTGGCTCAGCAACGCCAATTGCGTATGCAAGCTGTACTTCAGCTTCCTTTGCTGCTCCTGCTGCTACGATTGTCTTTGCAATGTTTCTTGCAGCGTAAGCTCCTGTTCTGTCAACCTTAGTAGCATCCTTTCCTGAGAAAGCACCACCACCATGGTGTGCATAGCCACCGTATGTGTCTACGATGATTTTTCTTCCAGTGAGACCTGTATCTGCTGCTGGCCCACCGAGAACGAATCTTCCTGTAGGGTTGATGAAGAACTTTGTATTCTCGTCGATAAGCTCTGCAGGAAGAACTGGGAGGATAACCTTCTCCTTGATGTCCTTTCTGAGGTCTTCGAGAGAAATATCCTCATCATGCTGTGTTGAAAGTACGATTGCATCGATTCTGACAGCCTTCTTGTCTTCATATTCAATTGTTACCTGGCTCTTTCCATCTGGTCTAAGATAAGCAAGTGTGCCATTCTCCCTTGCTGCAGTGAGAGAATCTGTAAGCTTTCTTGCAAATGAGAGAGCGAGTGGCATATACTCATCGCCTTCAATTGTTGCATATCCAAACATCATGCCCTGGTCTCCAGCACCGAGTGTTGATGCATCCTGGAAAGATGAGTCGACGCCCATTGCAATGTCTGGAGACTGCTTATGGAGTGTGCATGTGATCTTTGCATTGTGGTCAAAGCCATATTCCTCTTTTGTATAGCCAATTGATGCAATGACCTCCCTTGCCTTAGCAATGTAGTCGATATCTGCTGTTGTTGTAATTTCGCCCATGATATGAACAGCGCCTGGTTCTGCGATTGTCTCGCATGCGCATCTTGAATATGGGTCCTGCTCAAGAAGAGCATCTAAGATTCCATCTGAAATCTGGTCACAAACCTTGTCTGGGTGACCCTTTGTTACTGATTCTGAAGTAAAGTAGCTTTTCATCTATTTTATGATCCTTTATGTGCGTTGTTTTTCCATAAAGGCGCGGAAATAAAAAATCCCATCGCAGGATGGGGTAGACCCCATCGTACAAGCTTTAGCACCTTTCCCTCCGGTAGGTTGCTGTGCGGTCGCAGGGCTTGTCCCTCACGCACTCTTTATGGATGATTTTATTTTGTTTTGTTTACAGTAATTAGTCAATATATGCTCAGTATGTCTTTTATATATTCTTTTTCATTTGAATTGAATTTTCCATCTTTTGTACAAAACCAAGGCTTAATCATCCTAAAAGTAAATTCCATTTATAAGGTTTATGTCGGTAAAATATAGAAAAGGAGGAGACAAAAATGAAAAAGTTCGCACTATTTTTCATTGTTTTGATTTCAGTTTTTTCACTTTCAGCAGAGGCTTTCTTGAGCGTTAATGATCTTGAGAGCGCAAAGATTGTAGAAAGGGTAGAGTTTGATGGAGTTTTTATTGTTGGTGCAGAGGGCAAGCATGTAACAGTAGAAGAAGCAGATGCTAAAGAAGCTCCAGATGGTGAAGTATTCAATTTGAGAATTAAGCTTGAGGGCTCAGGAAGTGCAAAGCACAGACATATCGAGCTTAATGCAAAGAAGGGTGAGACACTTAAGGTATATCTCATTTCTTCTGGTGAAGATGTTAGAAACCTTGCTGTAGTAAACAAGGATACAGGCGCAGAGATTGGTGTTCTTGATGCCCCTGGAAAGAACGATCCAATCGGTATCGCATCAATCGAGATTCCAGCAGATGGAACATATCTTCTCTATTCTAAGAATAAGGGAATAAACATTTATCTCGTAATCTGCGAGTAAGATATTGGGTCCCTTCGGGGACCCTTCTTTAAAGGTATTCATATGAAGATTCATAGATATTTCATTCTTTTTATTGTTTTGTGCTCATCACTCTTTACCCTTGCTGCAGAGTCTGTATTTGAGGGTATTCAGAATCCTGTAATTACATCGATTTATGTTGACGAGGAAAATCCTCTTGAAATTGTTGTTGAGTTCAATCTCGAGACAGATGGCAAGAAGGTTAACAAGGGCCTTGTTGAGATGTTTGATGAGAATGGCAAGCTGATTGAGTCCAAAACAGTAGGAAGAAGCAAGAAGATAGAGAAAAAGGCTGTCTTTGAGGCTAAAAGAACAGGAGAATATACATTTATTGCCAAGGGAATAAACAACAAGAGCGAAGAGACCCTAGATGGTGAGTTTGTTTCTTTTAGCTATACATATCCTCTCTTTTCTCCATCCATTACAGTAAAGAATCTGGGAGATAATACAATCTATGCATCATGGGATTCTGTCAAAGAGGCTGGGTACTATTTGGTTTCTCTTGATGGAAAGCTAAAGAGAGTTGATTCCACAGATATTACATATACTGGACTTGAGGAGAATAAACGTTACGAGATTACAGTCTATGCAGTAAGAAGCTATGATGATATCTCTTCTTCCACTATCTATAAGACAGCAAGAGCGGAGGAGGATAGAGAGTGGAAATTCTCATTCTTCGGACAGTCAACAAAAGAAGATAGAAACAGAATTGAAATCCTTGATGCCGATAATCTTGCTCTGAAAATGTACTCTTGCACAACTAATTCTGATGGCTCAGACATCCAGGACAAGGGAGGAAAATTCACAGCTTTCCATGATGGAATTACATATTATTATACTGAAATAGATCCAGAGAGGGAAAACTTTGAGCTCACAGCAACATTTGAGATTGATTTTATAAACCCAATAGCTGATGGCCAGGAAGGCTTTGGAATCCTTGCTATGGACTCTCTTGGAGCATTTGGGGTATCTGGAACAAATCACTATACAAACTCTGCCGGAGTTATTGCTACTAAGTTCGAAGAAACAATTGGCGGAAACAAGAAGACAAGCAAGGATACATTAGGTGCTAGATTCGTTACAGGCCTCACAGAGGAAATAATCTCAGGTGGCGATAGCTTGATTGCAGAGATGGGCAGAAGCCTTGGCCGTGCATATTCATATGATAGCTCAGAGCTTGTTAAGAAGGGAGACGTATATACAATTACCCTCAAGATGGATAACACTGGCTTCCATGCAATCTACAGGCGTCCTAATCTCGATGAATTTGGCATCGATGAATATATTCTCTATGGAAAGGAAGAGCTCCTGCAGATTGAAAAAGATAAGATTTATGTTGGCCTAGCTGTTGCTAGGGGCTGCAATGTAACAGTTAGGGATATATCTCTAAAGATTACAAATCCTCTCACTGACCCTCCTGCGGAGGAAGAGCCACCGGAGTATGTTCCATACGATGTAAAGGTAGATTCACCTCTTGGATGGTACAACGAGGATTATAAGTTTGTGTTCTCCTCAAATGCAGATGGAACACTTTCTGTAAAGAATAAGAAGAATCTTGTCATCGATAGTGTTAAGGTAAAAGCCTTCGAAGATTATAGCGAGACAATCGCAATAAAGAAGGGAATCAACGACCTGACTGTCACATTCACTCCAGACTCCTCCTTCATTCCTTGGGAAGGAGCTGTGATGGCTTCTTATGACAATATCAATAAAAAATACTATGAGAGTTATGCTCCTATCGTAATATCTCAGTCTGTAATCTATGTTCCATATGATGGAGATACTTTGTATGTATCACCAAAGGGAAGCTCTCTTGGAAAGGGTACATATGAAGATCCTCTAGATTTAATGAGTGCTATCCATTACTCCGCACCAGGTCAGACAATCGTGCTCAAGGATGGAGTTTATACACCATATGATGGCGTTAAGATTGAAAGAGGAAATAGTGGAAAAGAAGGTGCGGTCAAGACCTTAAAGGCTGAGAATAGAGGTAAGGCTATTCTCGATTTCTCATATGCTTCATCAGCTATGCAGGTATGGGGTGACTGGTGGGTAATTGATGGCCTAGAAATTAAGAATTCTGCTGAAAATGTAAAGGGTTTACAGATTGCAGGCGATTATAATGTAATTCAGTATTGCTATACTCACCATTGTGGAGACACTGGTTTGCAGATATCTGGAACAAGTGGAGAGCCTTATGATAAGTGGCCTCACCACAATTATGTATTCTCCTGCATCTCCCATGATAACAAGGACCCTGCAGAGAACAATGCTGATGGTTTTGCGGCTAAGCTCACAGTAAGAGAGGGCAATGTATTTGATTCTTGCGTTGCATATAGCAACATCGACGATGGCTGGGATCTGTTTGCAAAGATCGAGACTGGACCTATTGGAGAAGTTACAATCAAAAACTGTGTTGCATTTAAAAATGGTTCGCTTTCAACCGGCATTGGCAATGGTGATGGAAATGGCTTCAAGCTTGGAGGAGATGGAATTGCAGTTGCCCATGTTTTAGAGAATTCTGTTGCCTTTGACAATGGAAAGAGTGGAATCACAAGCAACTCCGATCCTGCAATCATCTTGAGAAATGTAACAAGCTTCAGGAACAATACAACCAATGTCTCTCTTTATGGAAAGGGAGATGGCTCAAGACTCTTTGTTGCCGAGGGTGTTGTCTCTGTAGATGGATATGATGCAGATGATGTTTCTGAGATGCCAGAATTGGAGAGCGATAGCAACTTCTTCTTCAATGGTGGACAGTCAATGAACAAGAGTGGCGCAGTTCTTAAAGAGTCAGACTTCGAGTCAACAGTTTATGAAGGATTTGAGAGAAGAGATGATGGAACAATCTCACTTGGCTCATTTCTGCGCTTGAAGGACTCTACACTAGAAGTAGGTGCCCACCTTTAATCTGTCATTTGCAATTATTGATTGTTGTATTCTTTCCTCTTTTGCAAGATAGACGTTCTTTTATGGCATCATAATCAAGTAAGAATTGAATTTGTGGTGTGGAAGAATTAAGATTTAGGCATGTTGACACTCGATAAAGTTTACCAGGCACATTTTGTGCTCAAGGAAGTTGCAAGAAAGACTGATCTTATTCGTGCACCTAAGATGTTTGAAGGTGCTGATGTCTATCTGAAGACTGAGAACCTGCAGAACACTGGTTCCTTCAAGCTCAGGGGCGCTTATTTTAAGATGGCACGTCTCTCTGACGAAGAAAAGAAGAGAGGTGTTGTAGCTTGTTCTGCAGGAAACCATGCACAGGGCGTTGCTCTTGCTGCGCAGAAACAGGGTATTGATACAATTATTTGCGTTCCAGAAGGTGCACCTATTTCCAAGGTTGAGGCAACTAGAAGCTATGGTGCCAAGGTTGAGCTGGTAAAGGGCGTTTATGATGATGCTTACAACAGAGCTGTAGAGATTGCAGAGACAACAGGTAGAGTGATGATTCATCCATTTAATGATGAGGATGTCATTGCTGGCCAGGGTACAATTGGCCTTGAGATTCTTGAGCAGCTACCTGAGGTTGAGGCTGTCATTGTCCCTGTTGGTGGCGGCGGCCTTATCTCTGGCCTTGCTTTTACAATCAAGACAATGAAGCCAAGCGTAAAGATCTATGGCGTTCAGTCTGCAGGCGCTCCATCTATGAGAGACTCAATCGAGCATCACCGCATTGAAAGACTTCCAAGGGTTGCAACAATTGCCGATGGTATTGCTGTTAAGGAACCGGGCGAGCTCACTTATAATTTTACAAATCAGTATGTAGATCAGGTTGTCACAGTAACTGATGATGAGGTTGCAGTAGCTATCTTGGAGCTTATGGAAAGACAGAAGCTTGTATCTGAGGGCGCAGGTGCTGTTGCTGTTGCTGCTGCGATGTTTGGTAAGGTGGATATCAAGGACAAGAAGACAGTTTGCTTAGTCTCCGGTGGAAACATTGATGTGACTATCCTTTCTAGAGTTATCAACAGAGCGTTGATGAAGGAAGGAAGAATTGCAGATATAACAGTTGAGCTGATGGATAAGCCAGGACAGCTTGTTGAGGTTTCCTCAATTATCGCAAAGTGCGGTGCTAATGTAATCGGATGTTTCCATGACAAAACTGGAAAGGAGACAGATATCAACGGCTGTACTCTCAGGATTTCCATGGAAACAAGGAACCACGAGCACGTTCGCGAAATCAAGAAGAAGCTTCTTGATGCAGGCTTTAAGTTTGTAGGCGAAGATGCGTAGGCTTAATTTTTTTCTAGATATCGATGGTACTCTCCTTCCTTTTGGAAAGGGTGTGCCGGAGAGTGCTGCAAAGGCTATTGAGAAGGCAAGCTCTGAGGGCCATAGATTCTTTCTTTCCACAGGAAGAAGCACTGCAGAGGTTGATTCAAGACTTAAAATCCTTCCTCTTAAGGGCGGTGTATTCTCTGCTGGTGGCACTGTCGTTTATGATGGCAAAACAATATTTCAAAGGGTGTTCTCAAGAGAAGAAAAGGATTTCATTCTTGACTATGCAAGAAATAACAATCTTGTCGTTCTCTTGCAAAGTGGCGATGGAACTTACCTCACAAAGGAAGCTGGAGATATCTTTGTATCGCTGTTGATGAAATATCTTGGTCGTGTAATTGATATACCTAATTTCAAGATAGTTGATACATTTCCAGAGGATTTAGAGCTCTACAAGCTATTGTTCTTCTCTTTGGAAGGCAAGGTCGCCCAGGTTAGAAAAGAGTTGGAAGGACGCTTGGTTGTTGTTGATAACACAGTAGGACTGCCATATGAAATCATGGCTGAGATAGTGCTTCCCAATGTAACAAAGGCAACTGGAATCGAGAAGATGCTTGAGTATCTTGGAGAGGAAAGAAATAGCGTTGTTGCAATTGGCGATGGTGCAAATGACATTGAGATGGTCGAGTATGCAGAGCTGGGAATCTCAATGGGAAATGGACAGGAAGAGCTTAAGAAAGTTGCTTCCTACATAACAGATGACGTTGAAAAGGATGGCCTCAAGAAGGCTATCGAATATGCAATAGAGAAGCTTGCTTGATGGAAAGAGAAAGGACAAAGGTGGAATATAGGAATTCAATCAGATCCAAGGTCTTGATTAGAAAGGCCTTTTCCGATCTTCTCAAAGAAAAACCTTATTCAGAGATTAAGGCCTCTGATATCATCGAAAAGGCTGATATCGCAGGAGCAACTTTCTATGCACATTTTTCAGATACAGATGATTTATTGTTGGCACTCTCTGAAAGCTTGGTTGATGAGATTGCTACAATGCTAACACCTTTATCTAAAAATAACCTAAATATTGAACTCAAGAAGAATCTCGACATCATCATGCGCTGTATAGAAAGAGACTTTGGCTATGTAGAGCTTTTGTCAAAGGCATTATGCTCTAGCCCTGTCTTGAGTACAGTGTTGGATAATCTTTCAGATAGGCTTTCTTACTTGAAGGATAGGGCAACGCTTTCATTTTTGATTGCTGGTGCTTTCTATTATTTGAGAAGCATACTAACGAAAGAAGCCTCCCATAGCTTGAAGGAGGCTTCGGAAGTTCTTGAAAAATATATGCTGTCACTATTAGAAGCAACAGTTGCAGAATAAGTTCAGCAAGATAGTTGGCAGACAGCAGGATGTGAATGTATTTCCAGCTGGAGTATATGTTCTCTGGTAATACTGGTAGGTGCTTCTCGTATTGTTCAATCTTTCTCTGAATGCCTGATAGGAGAAGTTTCCTGGCTCCTTGAAGATAGCTGTGTTGATATCCTCCCTAGCGCCTTCTGTATCTCCAGAATAGGACTTCGCAACAGCAGACAGGTAGTACCAACGGCCAGTTCTCTTATCAAAAGGAACCATTGAAAGTGCGTTCAAGGCTTCCATATATCTTCTTGCATTGATGTAGTTGATCGCAGCCTTCATCTCATTTGGATAGTCGCCGAAGTCACTCTCTTCCCTATATCCAGAGCTATAGCCACCGTAGCCATAACCACCATAGCCAGAGCCAGAGCTCTGCTGGTAGTAGTCTGTCTTTTTGTTGATGATTGCATCATAAGCGGCATTGACCTCCTGCATCTTCTTTGCTGCAGCAGGATCGTTTCCGGTCACATCTGGATGATATTGCTTAGCTAACTTCTTGTAGGCTTTCTTTACCTCGTCCTCAGTGGCATTAGGTGAAAGTCCAAGAACTACATATGGGTCATTCATTCTTTTCTTCCGCTTTAAATCTTATCCATATTCCACTATACAGGATATTTCTCAAAATCGATATATATTCGTCCAAAGGAAGTCGCTCAAAGGCGTCAGATGCTGCAGAAGCCGCATCTAAAAGCATCGCTTTTATCTGCTTTTCGTCAATTTTCGCATCCAGAGGATTGTATAGTCCCTTCTTGTGATCTTTCTTCTTGTCTGTCCAGGCATCTATTAGGTAGATGAATCTTCCAAGCCCACAACCTAAAGTTCTTAGCTCAGATGAGAAGAAGTCATCATCAGATATTACAAATATCTCACCGAGGATTCTTCCAAAGAGAAGGGACATAAGAGATGCATCTCTTTCGTTTTCGTCTTCCTTTCTCTCGATTTCTTCAAGCCCCTTTTTGATTGCTTCTGCCTGTCTAGGGTACTTCAGCATCAGAGCCTTTACATTTTCTTTGTAGTTCTCTGCCTTTTTCTTGTCTCTGCCTTCATCGTGTACATTGTCTAAAAGCGAGTAGTAATACAAAAGCATCTGCATGTCTGCAGCATATTCGGATGCCTTGGTATATGTGTATGCATGGCCTTTGAATGGGTGGATATGGCACGTTTCTGTACCTGTCGTTTTCTCTTCATCATAAAGGTCGGAGAGGAGCATTTCCAGAAATACCATATCATAAGAAAGGGCCATCATTCCCTTCTTTCCATAGCGTTCGCCTAACACATGGCAAAGTCCACAATAATGGCTTTTATAGATGCTTCTTTCCTCTTCTGAGGCATTTTCCTTGCTTAATACTACGAATCCAAACATATCAGGTCTTCTTGATGAACTGCGTGGAGCACTTAGGGCATGTTATTCTAATCTTGCCCTTGCCCCTAGGAACTCTGAGTTCAGTATTGCACTCAGGACACTTATAATAGACGTGAGTCTTCAAGTCTTCCTTTCTTCTTGCTTTTCTTTCCTTCTTGGCAAGCTTTGCATTCTTCTTTTCCAGCCTTCTTTCTTTTCTCTTCTTGCTTGAGAAGATTTTGAGAAATGCTTCATTTTCATTTCTTCTCTTTGCAATGTTTCTGGAGAACATTCTGAATACAGAAAGAGCTGCAAGCAATAAAGCTGCAGCTAGAAGTCCGAACTGGACTTCCCTTATTTCAA
>JAGBWX010000018.1 GCA_017629575.1 Spirochaetales bacterium
TAAAAAGCAAAGACACACCTTAATTGATGTGCCCATTAAGTCTGTTGAGTATTATTACTTCTTGAGAAGATCCCTAATTTCCTTCAGGAGCTCAAGCTCTGTCTCAACCTTCTTAGCTTCCTCTGCCATCTTATCAGCCTCAGCAGCCTTCTTTGCCTCTTCTTCAGCTTTCTTAGCAGCTTCTGCCTTAGCGATTTCTTCCTTGTTTTTTTCCTTTGCGATTTCATCAGCCTGAGCTTTGATCTTATTGAATGTTCTTACGATTGTGAAAACAACAAGTGCGATGATGATGAAGTTGATTATTGCATTGATGAATACACCATATTCAATAGCAAGTCCTGGGTCTGTTTCTGTTGCTGCTCTCAAGACAATCTTGAGATTGCCAAAGTCAACGCCTCCGGTTGCAAGACCTACGATAGGGTTGATGATATTCTTAACAAGAGAATTAACAATTGCAGTAAAAGCAGAGCCTACTACTACACCGACTGCCATATCAAGAACATTGCCACGTGCGATAAAGTTCTTGAATTCTTCAAAGAAGTTGCTCTTCTTGCCCATTTATTTCCCCTTATATTTCTTTTACCTAGGTGACAAATTCAATCAATTATCAAATAATGTCTTAGTAAAAGGAGTGGTATCTATGCAGTTTCCAAAGAACTACAGTTCCATATTATCACAACATGATACAGAAAAGGCAATAAAAGCAGCAAAGGATCTTTTTGAAAAAGAGCTCAGTGGAGCATTGAGGCTTTCTAGAGTAACAAGCCCTATCTTCGTTCCATCTGGAAGCGGTATCAATGATGACTTGAATGGAATTGAGAGACCTGTAAAGTTCCCTGTTAAGAGACTAGGCGACCAGCAGATGGAAATTGTCCACTCACTTGCCAAGTGGAAGAGAATGGCTCTTGCTGACTACAATGTAAAGGAAGGCAGAGGCATCTATACTGACATGAATGCCCTCAGACCAGATGATGACATGGATGAGATTCATTCAATCTATGTTGACCAGTGGGACTGGGAAAAGGTAATCAGCGAAGATGATAGAAATCTTTCTTATCTTAAGAAGACAGTAAGAAAGATATATAACGCTATTAAAAGAACAGCATTCCTTCTTGAAGAACTCTATCCTGATTTGGAGGATTATCTTCCTGAGGATATTGTCTTCGTGCATACTGAAGACGCAGCAAAGGAATATCCAAACCTTACAGCAAATGAAAGAGAATACGAGCTTGCAAAGAAGTATGGCGCAGTATTCTTGATTGGCATCGGCTATGGCAATCCTCCTCATTCAGGTAGAGCTCCAGACTATGATGACTGGTCTACAGAGACAGAGTGGGGCAACCATGGTCTCAATGGTGACATCATCGTATGGGATAAGGTTAGAGAGGCTAGCCTCGAGCTTAGTTCAATGGGAATCCGCGTAAATAAGGATGCTCTTATTAAGCAGCTCAAGATTAGAAATATGGAAGAGAGGGCTGATCTCTACTGGCATAAGAGACTTCTAAATGGAGATTTCCCAGAGACAATTGGCGGAGGCATTGGCCAGTCCAGACTCTGCATGTTCCTACTTCATAAGGCTCATGTAGGAGAAGTTCAGGCTTCTGTATGGCCAGACGAGGTTAGAGAAGAAGCGCTTGCCCATGGTGTAAGTTTGCTCTAGACAAAAAAAGACGATGAAGTTTTTTCTCCATCGTCATTTTTTTTTGCTCTAGTAATCAGACTTTCTTCATGATTGCCTTGTAGAATTCAACACCCTTAGGAAGAGCATCGATATTGATGTTCTCATCAAGTCCATGAACAGACTTATATTGTTGGTTGTTGATTACAAGAGGGGCAAAACGAATTGCGTTATCTGTTACAGGGTAGTAGTAATAAGCATCAGTTCCACCTGTCATTACATATGGTGAAGGCACTACATCTGGGTAAATTTCCTTTACTGTACTTTCAACAAGCTTAAATGGAGCTGCTGTATGATCGACTGCTTTCTGTGGTTCCTTGCACTGGAGCATTTCAATCTCAAGGTCATACTTCTTAGCAATTGGCTCAAGAATAGCCATTGTCTCCTTTACGCCCTGATGCTGAATGAATCTTATATTTGCATTTACATATGCAGTCTCAGGAAGCACATTCAAGCCCTTTGAGCCTTCTGCCATGGTAAATGCCATTGTTGTTTTGATCATTGCACCACCAACTGGATTAATCTTAGGGAGAACCTTTGAAAGAAGAGGTGAAAGAACCTTTGCATTTCTAAATACAAAGCCAAGTGCACCCTTTGTATATGGTCCGAAGCGCTTGAACATTTCAATTACTGTTGGATTCATCTTTCCCTTATTAGGATCCTTATCCTCAATTTCAGCCATGAACTTTCCAAGTCTTACTAGAGGAGTATTCCTTCCTGGTGCAGATGCGTGTCCGCCAGCACTCTTAGCAACAAATCTTACGTTTCCTGTCCCCTTCTCAACCGTGCCGATCATGGCAAAGCGTCCTTTTACTCCCTTCATTGGCTCATCGAGAATCATACCACCTTCATCGATGAGGAACTGCAAATGAACGCCATGGTCCTGAAGATACTTTACAGTCTTAGGAGCTCCGTCTCCTGCAACTTCCTCAGTTGAAGAAGATGCGATATACACGTCAACATTTGGAATATAGCCATCCTCCAAAGCTTCTTCGAAAGCCTGGAAGATGCAGAAGAGTGCACCTTTGGTATCTACAGTGCCACGACCCCATACAGCGCCATCTGCTATGTCGCCTGAGAATGGTTCATGCTGCCACTTGCCAGTTGCACTTACAACATCCTGATGTGACATAAAGAGAATTGGGTCTCCATTGCTCTTTCCCTTCATCTTAATTAGGAGGGAAGAATCAATTTCTACAACTTCACATTCAGCAAAGACTCTTGGAAACAGTTCTTTGAGAACAACATGGAACTGATCGAACTTATGCTTGTTTGCTACACCACGCTCTGAGATTGTCTCTACTTGAATCATCTTAGAGAGCTTTTCTGCGTACATCATTTCCTTTGACATATTAGTCTTCCTCCTTGAGCATCTTTTTCTTGTAGAGTACATATGTGATACCAATAGCAATACCACCAGATGGAATCATGATTGTTGAAGTTTCCTTAATAAGTGATGGAACTGCAATATAGAGGATAATCATCAAAATCAATGGAACGCCAGTGATCTTAAAGCTCTTTGCGAAGTACTGAGCTGCAAGTGCTCCAAAGAGTGCTGGAAGGATATTCTCAAATGCAGGCTGTAATGCAGGATTCTGCAATACTGGTGTAAGAGGAATGAGAAGAAGGACACCAATGAAGATAA
>JAGBWX010000019.1 GCA_017629575.1 Spirochaetales bacterium
AGCTCAAGAGCGTTGAGGGGAATGTCATTACCCTCTCATGCCCATCTGAGTTCGCACTTAGAAATATTTCCAAGCAGAAAGAAGCAATCTGCAATACTTTTTTAGATAAGCTTGATGGTGATTATAAGCTTCAGTTTGTAGTTGATAAAACACAGAAAAATACAACATCTACAGTTAAGCCAGCAACTAAGAAGACAACTGAAAAAAAGGCCTCTGAGACAGTAAAAGTATCAAAAAATACCACATTAAATAAGAAATATACCATCGATAACTTTATCTCTGGAGATAACTCAACCCTTGCTTACCAGTCTGCTAGAATCATTGCAATGAACCCTGGAACAAGCTTAAATCCATGCTTGATCTATGGCGGAGTAGGACTGGGAAAGACACATCTTCTACAAGCTATTGGAAACTATATTGATGATATGAATCCTAAGAAAAAGATTATCTACGTAACTGCAGAATCTTTTACAAATGAATTTATCGCATCAATTGGAAGCAATAACTCAAAGAACCAGTTCAAGCAGAAATACAGAAATGTTGATGTTCTTCTTTTGGACGATATCCACTTCTTGCAGAAGAAGGAATCAACACAGGAAGAACTATTCCATATCTTCAATGAACTCTATGAAAACAACAACCAGATTGTTTTTACTTGTGACCGTCCTATAACAGAACTCACAGATATCACAGATAGACTGAGAAGCAGATTTACAAGAGGATTCAACGTAGATCTCACACCACCTCAGTATGAGGTAAGAATGGCTATCGCAAAGCAGAAATGTAAGTCTCTAAGCCTCAACATCCCTGATGAGACTCTAGACTTCATCTGCCAGTCAGTAAAGACAAACGTAAGAGATCTTGAGGGTGCTCTCACAACTGTAAATGCTGTTGCTTCAATCATCAATCAGCCTGCTTCAATTGAACTAGCTAAGGAACATTTGAAAAATATCATCATAGAGCCAATTCTCAATATCTCAAGCTATTCAATCGATGATGTATTCACAACAACTGCAAACTACTTTAATGTCTCATTAATCGACATGAAGGGTAAGAGCAGAAGCAAGAACATACAGATTCCAAGACAGATTGCTACATACATAGCTTATAAGTATGGAAAGCATACTCAGTCAGATATCGGAAAGTATTTGGATAAAGACCATACAACCATTGGCTTTAACATTAACAAGATTGATTCTCTCCTTGAGACAGATGAAACTCTGCAGAAGACCATCAAAGACATAAAGGAGAAGATGGAAAGCAAATAAAAAGTTTTCCACATATGGGGAAAAACCCTGTGGAAATGCTCTAATCTGATGTGGAAAAATGCTTCTTGATGGGGATAACCCAAAGAGAAGCATTTTTGTTTTTCACATTGATTTTTGAAAATGTGTAAAACTTTTGAGTTTTCCCCAGAGTTTTCCACATTCTATTTTCTTTACTTGAATAAAATTAAGTAAGTTTTTCACTTTTTATGTGACACTACTAATACTACTAATTTAATATTTATGATATTATTTAGTAATAGTAGAAAGAAGTGAGGAAAAATCATGAAATTCATCTGTTCTTGCGATTCAATCAAACAGGAAATCGAATATGCGCTTAACTTCTCTTCACAGAGAAACTCATTAGCTATCACAAGCCATGTTCTTCTTGAAAATAATAATGACATGCTTACTATCAAGGCCACAGATCAGAAGATGGGCTTTGTATCATCAATCCCAGTACAGACTATAGTTCCTGGTAAGACAACAGTTTTCTGCGATAAGCTTCTTGCAATTTTGAAGACTCTTCCAAGTTCTGATATCGAATTCAGCGAAGAGGACAAAAAGCTTACAATCAAGCCTATTGATGGAACACACATCAACGTTAACCTCAAGACAACAGACTATACAAAGTATCCAGAGCTTATTGATGTAGATGAATCCCTCTATTTCTCACTTACTCAGAAGGATTTCAATGACATGGTCGATAAGACATCCTTCGCTGTATCAGAAGATACAACAAGATTCTTCCTTACTGGTGTTTACATCGAGAAGAAGGATGGCAAGCTTGCTATGGTTGCAACAGATGGAAGAAGACTTGCTTTCTGTCACAGAGCATTTGAGCAGGAAATCCCTGATTTCATTCCTGTAATCATTCCTGTAAAGTTCTTGCAGCTACTTAAGAATATTTCAAGTGGTGAAGGTGTATTCTCACTAGCTGTAACTCCAGCAAATGTCTTTGCTAAGATTGGCAGCAGAGTTATCTACTCAAATCTCATCTCTGGAAACTATCCTAACTATGCAAGAGTTATTCCTAAGGAGCTCAAATATGACTGCTCAATGAAAGTTTCTGATATGGAGAAGGCAATTTCTCTCATCTCTGTTCTTGTTGAGTCTAAGTCAAAGAGAATCTTCGTAGATCTCAATCCTGATGGTGTAATGGTGTCTGGTGAGAATAATGAATATGGTGACTCTAAGCAGATTATCTCCTGCGAATATACAGGACCAGAGGCTAAGATTTCCTTCAACTATAATCTTCTTCTCACACCTATCAAAAAGATTGACTGCGAATATTTCAAGATTTCATATAACACTCCATCACAGGCAATGGTAATCCTTCCTGAGCCAGAGAAAGATTATCTCTATGTCTTGATGCCAATGCAGGTATAATGCGTTTCATTGATCTTAATATCAGCGATTTTAGAAATATATCCTCTGCCTCAATTAATGTAGATGCAGAGGATATTGTTCTTACTGGCATAAATGGCCAAGGCAAGACCAATTTACTTGAGGCAATATATAATATTTGCTATGGATCATCATTCAGAACGATATCCCCAAAAGATTGTATAAGGCACTCTCAAGATGGATTTAATCTAAAAGCTACCTTCATTAATGATTATAATGAAAGAGAAATAATCAATGTTTCCTTTTACGACAACAAGAGAAAAATCTTAGTCAATGGAAAAGAAATAAAGGATAGAAAGGAACTTATTTATTCATTTCCTTGTATTGTCTTCTGTCATGAAGATATAGAATTCATCAAGGGAGAGCCTGAAAATCGCAGAAAATTCTTCGATCAGATGATGACTCTTTATTCACCAGTCTTCTTTGATAATCTAAGATCTTACAGAGCTATTCTTGCCCAACGTAACGCTGCCATAAAGAACGAATCTTATGAACTTCTTTCTTTGTATAACGAACGTCTTGCTTATTACGGGCTTGAAATAATGGCAGAAAGAACATCTGTTGTTTATGAATTCAATAAGATTTTTCCAGAAGGCTTTAAGAAAGTTTCTGGAACAGACTTGGATCTTAATATCGAATATATTCCTTCTTGGAAGAACTTCGGATCTGTTGATGAAATAGTATCTTATCTAGAAGAAACATCAGAAAGAGACATAAGGATGAGCACCACTACAAGTGGCATCCACCGAGATAAGTTTGTAATACAGTCAGAAAATGGTCCATTTGCTTCAATTGGATCTACAGGACAGCTTAGATTATGCTCTCTCTTGTTTAGAATTTCAGAAGCTATCTATTTCACTCAAAAGACAGGTAAAAAGCCTATCTTATTGATTGATGATGTACTTCTTGAGCTTGATTCTGAGAAAAGAGTAAGACTTTTGAAGTTCCTGGATAATTATAGTCAGGCATTTTATACATTTCTTCCGTATGAAAGGTATTCTGAAAAGATGGAAAACGCTCTATATTACACGGTAGAGGAAGGAAATTTTATTCTTGATGAAAAAAATTAAGGTAAAAACATTATCAGAAGAACTTCAGTCTTTTTTTGATAATAATCCTGAAAAATATGCAAAAATTAGTATGCTGCAAGCCTGGCCAGCAATAGCAGGCCCCCAGTTATCTGCTGTTACAGAGCTCAAAAGCACTACAGATGGTGTTCTTACTGTTTTTACTACTTCAGCATCCGCTAAAAGTCTTTTATTAATGCGAAAGGAACAAATAATTAGAGATTTCAATAAAATGTTTCCAGATGCGAAAATAAACAGAATTCTAATAACAAAAAGGGCTTGACCTCGATATCTCAACTCGTTACACTTTCGTATTGGGTCTTAGTGTCCCAAAAAACTGTAAAATTACCGCTTTTATAGCGT
Organism: Spirochaetales bacterium; assembly: GCA_017629575.1. Classification (GTDB taxonomy): domain Bacteria; phylum Spirochaetota; class Spirochaetia; order Sphaerochaetales; family Sphaerochaetaceae; genus Ornithospirochaeta. The sequence continues at coordinate 4,103 of JAGBWX010000019.1, forward strand.
TGAAATTGGAGTATACCATGAGTTACAAGGGTAAGAGAACTTATCAGCCAAGTAAGATGAAGAGAACTAGAAAGTTCGGCTTCCGCGCAAGAATGGCAACCAAGGGTGGCCGCAAGGTACTTGCTCGTCGTAGAGCTAAGGGCAGATACAGCCTTACAGTAAGCGATGAGAAGAAGCCTTACTAAGACCGAAATCATCAGAAAAAAAACGGAAATTAATCGCATCTTCAGTGAAGGAGTCTCTTGTTCTTCATCTGGGATGCGATTAATTAGTCTTAGGAACAATCTAGGCTACGACCGTATTATCGTTATTCCAGCTAAACACTTCGGTCGCGCAGTGGACAGAAATCAGGTCAGAAGACGCGCAAAAGAAGTATTCAGGAATTATGAGGGACGTCATTACGGCCCAGATTGCAAAGACAAATCAAAAGATTATGTCTTAGTCGTGTATCCTGGAAAGGTTTCTGATTATTCCTTGCTTGAGTCAGGACTTATTAAGCTTCTTGACAGGTCTAACCAGAAATAGCTCCTTTTTCCTCATCAGCAGAGTTTCCTATTCCAGCTTTCCAAGGTACATAAAGAAGTAAATCAAATCAGGAGTTTTAAGTTGGATAGGAATACTATCATTGCAATTATTCTCTGTACAATCGTTATTTCTGTCGGAATGACAATACAGACAGCTTTCTTTGCTCCAGAAGTCCCAACTGCAGATGCAGCTATTGCTTCTACAGAAGTTAATGGCACAGAAGGTACTGTAAGTGCATTAAAGGGTGAAATCTTCAGAGCAACCGGTAGGGATGGACCAGCAGATCCATTTAGTGTATCAAACGAAGCATTGAATATCACATTCAATCCTGCTGGCGGTACAATCACTTCAATCAAGACAAATAAGCATCTCGACAAGGGTGAACCAGTAGAGCTTCTCCTTCATGATGATACTGATCTTAGTTCTTTCATGCTTTATGCAGGAGCTACCAAGAATCAGCCAATTGATGATATTTTCTCATACACAATCAGCACAAAGACAGTTAGTGGCAGAGGTGAAATCACTCAGGTAACATTTACTAGAGATTTCGAAATTGCCGAAACTGGCGAAAAGTTCACAATCATCAAGAATTATGCAATTCCAATGTCTGATGAATACATGATTCAGCTTGCTGTAACTGTAAAGACTCCAGATGGAAGCATTATTCCTCTTGATGAAAATACAAGCATGTACACAATCTCTGTTGGTCCACAGGTTGGTCCTTCATTTGTATCCCTTTCAAGCAACTATGATTACAGAAGAGTAATCTATAAGGCTGAAAAGGAATCAAATAAGAAGATTGTAAAGTATGACAATAAAGGTGATTTCTCATATTCAAAGAAGCCTGTTGAATGGATGGGGGTAACTGGCAAGTATTTTGCATACCTCCTTATTCCAGAGACAGACTCAATCATCTCATCAATTTCATCAACTCAGGAAACAGCAGAAACTGGAATTACTCAGAAGAACAATATCTATATGACTAGAGTTGCTTCAAATAGTGATTCTGTTACAGATATCTATTCATTCTATGCTGGTCCTCAGTTGGCAAAGAATCTCGGTATTTACGATAATTCTAAGGACAATATCTTTGGTCTCTCAGATCATAACCTGAAGAAGGCTCTCGATGTTTCATGGCTCAGCTGGCTTGAAAACATTCTTAAGTTTGTCCTTGGTGTGTTCTATATGATCGTTCCTAACTATGGTGTTGCTATCATTCTGTGCACAATTCTCGTAAAGCTTCTTCTTATTCCAATCTCAAAGAAGGGTCTCGATTCAACTGCAAAGATGAGTGCGCTCGGACCTAAGATGGAAGAGATTAAGACAAAGTACGCTGATGATCCTGCAGCTCAGAACGCTGCTATGACAAAGCTTTATCAGGAAGAGAAGATCAACCCAATGGGTTCATGTCTCCCAATGCTTATCCAGTTCCCAATCTTCATTGCTCTCTATGGTCTCTTGAATAAGAACTTTGATCTCAGAGGTGCTATGTTCATCCCAGGCTGGATTCCAGATCTCTCACTTCCAGATACAGTTGCAACAATTCCATTCAATATTCCATTGATTGGAAATAGCATCCATCTTCTTCCAATCATCTATACAGTATCGATGATTTACTCAATGAAGATTACCCAGACAACAACTACACAGAGCCAGAAGGGTATGATGTGGTTCATGACATATGGCATGCCAATTATGTTCTTCTTCGTAATGTACAATGCACCATCTGGTCTCCTTCTCTATTGGTCAATCACAAACTTCATTAGTATCATCCAGCAGCTATGGACAAATAAGAAGAAGAGTAAGGCTTACTCTGATGAGATTAAGGCTAAGGATGAAGCCAAGAAGGCATCAAAGAAGAAAAGACGTTAAGAGGTATATATAATTATGTTTAGAGATTTTGATGGCAGAACAGAAGAAGAAGCCAGAAATAAAGCCATAGAAGAACTCGGTCTTGAGGATAATGATTTCGATGTAGAGATTCTTGAGAATGTTAAGAAGTCTCTTTTCAAGAAGCCATATGTTAAGATTCGCGTTTACTATGGAAACGAAGATGAAGAAGAAACAGTAATGGAGACAGTTCCATCAGTTGAAAATCTTCACGCAGAAAGCAACATTGAAGAAAAGGTAATCGAGTTTGTAGATACTCTTATCCAGAAGATGGGATACGAAGGCAAAGCTTCTATCAACTTCAGAAGAGAAAGCAAGCTTGGCATCAATATCGAGAGTGCAGATTCTTCAATTCTCATCGGTAGAAAGGGCAAGAACCTTGATGCTATCCAGCTCATCGTTAATGTATATGCAGGCAACCTTGATCCAGACATGAAGGTAGTAATCGATTCAGAGAACTACAGAATGAGACATGAGGAGCAGATTATCCGCAATGCATATAAGACAGCAGAGCAGGTAAAGAGAAGCGGAAGATCAAAGCTTCTCGATCCAATGAACCCATTCGAAAGAAGACTTGTTCATACAGCTTTGAATGATATCGAAGGCGTAGATACAAAGTCAGAGGGCGATGGCCTATATAAGCAGGTAAGAATCATACCTGTTAAGTAATTAGAGAGAGCCTGGAAACAGGCTCTTTTTTATGGAGTATATATGGCAATAGTAAAGATGACAGAAGGAAAGATATTTTCACCTCTCTTTTCCTATTCTTTGTCATTAGTTATAGGTAATTTATTTCAGCTTGCATACAATGCAGTGGATTCAATTATTGTAGGACAGTTTATTGGCAAAGAAGCTCTTGCTGCTGTAGGTACAGCCAGCCCTGTGATGAATATTGTAATTTTGGGCATTTCTGGAATTTGCATTGGTGCTTCAGTTCTTATGAGCAACTTCTTTGGTGCAGGCAGAGAAGACATGCTGAGAAAAGAGATGGCTACTACATCTGTATTTGGTCTTCTATTCTCTGTTTCCATCGCTATTTTAGGTGCAATCTTTACACCAGCATTGGTAAGAGCTTTAAAGGTTCCAGAAAATATTCAAGGCATCACAATTCTATATCTTAGGATAGTATTCTTTGGTTCTCCATTTACATATTTCTATAATGCTCTTTCATCTGCAATGAAGAGTGTTGGAGATTCAAAGACTCCATTGAAGTTTCTTGCTTTCTCATCTGTTTTGAATATGAGCCTTGATATTATTCTCATTGGCTTCTTTGGCTTTGGAATTGTTTGCAGTGCTGTAACGACTGTTGTTGCACAAGGTGCCTCAGCTATACTTTGCATTATTTACGTATATAAGAAGATTCCTATTCTAAGTCTTTCTGCTAGAGAATTCAGAATAGACGGTGAGCTTTTGAAGAAGACTCTGAGCTTTGGTGGTATTACTGCTCTTCAGCAGTCAGTTCAGCCAATTTGCAAGCTTTTGATCCAGGGAGCGGTAAATACATTAGGCGTTGATGTAATGGCAGCTTTCAATGCCGTAACTAGAGTAGATGACTTTGCATATACTCCAGAACAGAGCATTGCTCAGGGAATTACGACATTTGTAGCTCAGAATGAAGGCGCAGGCAAGAGAGATAGAGTTGTCAAAGGCTTTAGAAGAGGCCTTATTCTCGAGGTTCTATATTGGGTATTTATCTGCATTTTCTCATTTACATTCAGATATAGAATTATGGGATTATTTATCTCAGATAAAACATCTCCAATGATCAGTGAAGGGGCAAGCTATCTTGCATTGATGGCATTTTTATATATCTTCCCTGCATTCACAAATGGAATTCAGGGCTTCTTCAGAGGCCTCGGAAAGATGAAGATCACACTTCTTTGCACAACCATTCAGGCTTGCTTGAGAGTTATCTTCGTATATATTCTCATTGGCAGACTTGGAATAGAGAGTGTAGCTATATCTAGTATGATTGGCTGGATTGCAATGCTCCTAGTGGAAGTTCCTTTGTACTTCAGTTACAAGAAAAAAAATATTGCAAAAACAGTGTCTTAAACATTTACTAATAGCCTTTTAAGAATTAATTTTTCTTAATAGAATAATTTTTGTAGAAATTTGTTGACTTATTAAATTAATAGTAATAACATACAAATAATACTGATTATTATTAAAAGGAATTATATGGCAGTTCATAGAAATACAATGCAGAAGGAAATTACATACGATGCTGTAGCAGAGTATATGGGTCACCCAAATGCAGAGGAAGTCTATGAAATAGTAAATAAGAAATATCCTACTATTTCCAAGGCCACTGTATATAGAAATTTGAAGACACTTGCTGAAGAGGGCAAGCTTAGAAGGATTGAATCTCACTCTAAGCTCACTGAGACAAGATATGATCTTACTCTTTCAATTCACTCTCACGGCGTATGTGCAAAATGTGGTAAAATAGTGGATGTAGATGTTCTTGGTGAAGAGAATATCGAAGTTAGCTCGATTTCTAGAGAAGACGGTTTTGAACTGTTGTCTCATGAGATAATATTTGAAGGAATCTGCAAGGAGTGCAGAGCCAATAAGGAGAATTAAAAATGGAACTTAAGGGATCTAGAACAGAACAGAACCTCCAGACAGCATTCGCTGGAGAAAGCCAGGCAAGAAACAAGTACACATATTTTGCATCAAAGGCTAAGAAAGAAGGTTATGAACAGATTGCTGCACTCTTCTTAGAGACAGCAGAGAACGAAAAGGAGCATGCAAAGCTCTGGTTCAAGCTTCTTGAAGGTGGAGAGATCAAGTCAACAGCTGAAAACCTCAAGGCTGCAGCAGAAGGCGAAAACTACGAATGGACAGATATGTATGCTGAATTTGCTAAGGTAGCAGATGAAGAAGGCTTCACAAAGATTGCTGCTCTCTTCAGAGGCGTTGCAAAGATTGAAGCTGAGCATGAAAAGAGATATCTTGCTCTCTTAAAGAATGTTGAGGAAGGCCTCGTATTCTCAAGAGACGGCGAAATGGTTTGGAAGTGCAGAAACTGTGGCCATATCGTAATTGGTAAGAAGGCTCCTGGTCTCTGCCCTGTATGTGCACATCCTCAGGCATACTTCGAAATTATCGCAGAAAACTATTAATAGATTTCAATGATAGAAATGGGACACTCAAAAGGTGTCCCATTTTTTATTCTTCATCCTCATCATCTTCTTTGTTGTGTGAGGTCATCTTATGTCTTTTTGAATATGTGATATCTACAATGACTACAGATAATAGCAAGCCTGCATAGTGGATTATCGAAAAGCTATTAGCAGCACCAGATATTTTCAAAACTAATATTATGGCTGCATACCAAATAATCCACTTCAAGAGCCTTTTAAATAGCTCCGTCTTATTTACCATTAGCAATATCCTCGATAGTCGATTTGATGCCTTCTATTCTATTTTCAGGAAACTGAGCGCCAATCTGAGCTATTATTTCACCTGCAAGATAAGAAGCTATTCTACCTGTTGTTTCCATATCATAGCCCTTTAAAAAGCCATATAGGAATCCTGCTGCATAAGTGTCTCCAGCACCTGTTGTATCAATTGGATTGTCCGTTCCATAAAGAGGAATTTCGTATATAACTCTATTGCAGGAGATATATGAACCCTTCTTTCCATTTTTGACAACAGCAATTGGACATAGCTTTCCAAGAGATTTGCAGCATTCATATGCATCGTAGTTATCTAATAAGAATCTAGCTTCTTCGCTGTTGGCAAAGACGATGTCACAATAGTTTTCTATTAACTCTAGGAAGGTCTGTCTATAGCGTCCTACCGCAAAAGGATCTGCGACGTCGAATGCAATCTTCTTGCCATTTTTCTTGAAGATATCCAGAACTTTCTTTACAGCTCCCTTCTGGCATTCTGTATCCCACATATAGCCTGTGAAATAGAATAGGTCTGCATTCTCTGCGCTCTCTACGACAACATCTTCTGGGCCAAACATCCTATTAGCTCCAAGGAAGGTGTTCATTGTTCTTTCCTTATCTGCTGTAAGGAGAATGATTGATGTGCCTGTAACTGCATCTTTGTCTACGCATTCATCCACTACACCACACTCAGTAAGGCGCTTTCTATACATAGCACCAAGCTCATCCTTTCCAACTCCACCAGCGAGAGTTGTCTGGATTCCCAATGATCTAAGAGTAACCATAGTATTAGGACAAGAACCGCCAGGAGAGTACTTGATGTCTTTGTCTTTTGTGTATTCGACAATCTCTGCCTGTCTGTCACTGTCTATTAACAGCATTGTCCCCTTGTTGAGTCCAAGCTTTGAGAGGTCTTCCTCTTCAACTGAGCACAAATAATCAATTAGTGGATTTCCAATTCCATATACAGAAGCCATGGTTTGATTATAACTCTGATGCCATCTTCAAACAATATTATTCATTTTCTTAGATAAGGTATAAAAATTGCGAGATATTGGATTTATATATCAGGAGGTTATCATGAACCATTTGAATAATCTTTTGATTGAAGGGGTCTTGGTCATGGATCCAGAGACCATCGCACTTGCTAAGGAGTCAAAGAGTAAGTTAGTAAAATTCTCCATAGCATCGGATCGTATCTATATCGATAAGGAGGGTGTTAAGCAAAAGGATACATTATTTCTACCTGTTTTAGTTTGGGGAAGCCTTGCTGACATGTGTCTTTCCCATCTTAGTAAGGGAATAACTGTTCGTTTGGTTGGCAGGCTCAAAATGAACAGATGGGAAACTACAGCAGGTGAAAAAAGGACAAGCATAGAGCTTATTGCCCAGCATGTTGAGTACAAGAAGTACACCAATAAAAAGAAGGAGGAAACCGTTGTAATGGAGGAAAAAGAAGGAGAATCAGACACTCTGTCTGAATCTATTGTCCTCTATAGAATATGAGTTGTGGCCGCAGTATTCTGCGGCATTATTTGCATCTAATCATGTAATTCTATGTAGTTAAAGGTATTATTCCAGCGAAACACTATATGTAGTTTTCCCCACGTTTTCCACATTGTAAAATAACCATGTGGAAACATGTTTAAAAGTATTTTTACCTAGACATAATTGGCCATTATGTCTATTAACTTTTTTATATACTTAAATATATATTATATAAAGAATTAAGTATTTCTAAGGTAATCAAAATTTAACCATTTTTATATAACTTTTTTATAATTATTTGATGTTAAAAGATATGTGGAAAACTGTTTTTTATTTGAGTTTTCCACATTAATTCCCCACCTTTATAGGAGGTTATCCACATTATCGTAAAACTCTATTTTATAGGGACTTATAAAAAAGTGAGAAATAATGACACACCATTATCCTAGTGTTTCGAGGTCAAGAATTGAGTAGTTTGGAGTATATGTTCTGCCTTCTTCTTGAAGCTCATGTATTAGACTGATTTCTTTGTAAAGCTCTCGTATATTTCCCTTCCAAGGACGATTGAATAGAACATCATAGTCTCTTACTCGATATCTTAGAATATTGTGTCTTTGTTCGTAATCCTGAACTAATTCTGGTATATCTTCTTCATGCTCAGCTAAATCTGGCATTCGTATTTCTCTTTCAGCAATTCTGTAGTAGAAGTCATATCTTAGCTTACCAGTTCTTAGCAGCTCTTCTAATGGAATGTTGCTTGCTGTCACTATTCTGAAGTCAGATACAATCTCCTTGTCTGTTCCAACACATCTATACCTTCCACTGTCGATTGTGTCGAGTAGGAGTTCTTGAAGCTGGTGCGACATATTCTCTATCTCATCAAGGAAGAGGGTTGATTTATCAGCATTTTTGATAAAGCCGCTTCGTGGGGAGGATGAACCTGTGTAAGAGCCTTTTGAATGTCCAAAGAAGCTGCTTTCGATTAGTCCTGAATTGGCAAAAGCTCCGCAGTTTACGTAGATCATATTCTTATTGTTCTTGCTAGAGAGGTGATGGAGCCTTCTTGCTGCATTATTTTTACCAGTGCCTGTATTTCCAGAGAAGTGCACTGCATAATCTGTTTTGGCGTACTTTTCAATCTTTCCCCTTACATTCTCCATTACATCAGAAGAACCGATTAAAGCAATTTCCCTTTTTTCTTCCTTCTTCATTCCTTCAGATAAGACAATATTGATGAAGTCTTTCAATGAATCTATTTCCAATGGCCTTGGAAAGAATCTTATTGAGCAGAATTTCTCTAGAGGATGATAGTTCTCCTTTCCTTGTGTGTAATAGCAAAGCACAGGACACTTCATATTTAGAAGCTCCTGGGCCCTTATTGATTTTTCTATGTTTGGAATATCTATTATTGCAATATCCGTTTTGTAAATAGCTATTCTTGATAGCATTTCAAGTGAATCCAATATGATTACGTCACAACACGGCAATAAACTTTTAAGGTAAGAGTACTTACCCTTTTCTTCTACAATAAAAACATACTTCATTTTCACCCCTGGTTTATAGCTTCTAAGAAGCTCGGGGCTATGTTAAGTGTATAAATAAATATTTAGTATTATTTATATAGCAATATGCATATCTTTGCTTGAAAGACTTTATCCTTGAAGCAATGTCTGGAGGGACGCTGCTGTATATATTGCTGCTGTTTCTGCTCTGAGGATGTTTGTGTTCAATAGAACAGTGGCAAAACCTCTATTTTCTGCCTTTTCGCATTCGCTATTGGAGAACCCGCCCTCTGGTCCAATAAAGCATCCATATTCTTTCTCTCCATCCATGTTCTTTACTGCAGATGTAAGGGAAAGAGTTCTTCCTCTTGTGCTTTGATGGAGGATCATGGAATTCTTTGGAGCCTCTTCGATTGCCTTGTCAAAGTCGATTGGGCCCTCAAGGATTGGGCTTTTTGCTCCTGATTGCTGTACAGCTTCTCTGACAATAGATTCAAGTCTTTCTCTCTGGTGTACAGTGAAGTCTTTTTCCTGAACAAACTCTGTCTTAACAAAAACAATCTTCTTAACACCCATTTCTGTCAGTGCTTTTACGACAAGTTCGTTCTTCTTTCCTTTGAGAATAGATATGAACATTGTGATAGGGAAAAACTCTCCCTTATAGCCAGAAAGGCCATCTAGGAGAGTTTCCTCTGGATTTTCGGTGCTATCGAGAGTGAGTGTATCATCATCGATAAGCTCTGCCTTATAGTAGTTTTCCTTTCTATCCTTTGCTGTGAAGACAGTTCCTCTTTCAAGGCGAAGAACCTTGCTGAGATACTGTTTTTCCTTTGCCCTTAATGTGTAGATTCTGTCTCCGTTATAGTCTCCAGATAGCAGGAATATCCTCATAGTCCTTTAATTACCTCAATTGCCTTACGAAGAGTCTTATCGAAATCAGGATCTGCGATAGGTCTATCTTCATAATCTAGAGAATAAATATATTCATTTCTCATCAAGAGTTGCAAGAGCTCCTGTGGTACCTTTGAATCTTTATGGTACTCAGCGAAGTTCTCAATGTTTTCCCTTGAGTATTCAGGATACTTTTCAAGCCACTGTGCAAAGTAGTCACCTTTCATGAACTCGGCATAAGCTTCAAGCTCTTCGTCTGTGTATTCAATGGACTCGACGATGTAGTCTGGTGTGATTCCAACACCATGGATATTATTGCTGTTTGGTGTGTAATAGCTAGCAGTTGTAATGTTAAGGTAGCCACCCATATAAGGAATAATGCTTTGCATGATGCCCTTGCCATATGTCTGTGAACCAACAACGATTGCCCTACCATTTTCCTGAAGAGCTGCTGTAAGGATTTCACTTGCTGATGCAGTTCCTTCATTTACAAGAATTACGAGAGGCATCTTATTGTTTACTGCAAGTGTGGATGATGCTGTGTATACAATATCTCTATTATCAGAGCTTTCCTTGAAGCCTGTTGTAAGAAGCGTTACATCCTTTACAAACATATTGGCAATTGAGAGAGCGGAATCTACAAGGCCTCCGCCATTGTTTCTCAAGTCAATAATGAGGCTTCTGGCGCCCATATCGATCAGTTCCTTGATATGGTTGAATACGCTTTCGTATGTAGACTGGCTGAACTGAGAGATTGTCAGATATCCAATATTGCCGCTCAGGAGCTGTATTTCGCTTGTAGGTGTTGTTACAACTTCTGGCATCAGTGTGATATCGAATACGGAAGAACCTCTATGAACTGTGAGAGTAACTGGCTCACCAGCCTTTCCCCTCATTTTCTTTGATGCTTCGGTTGCATTGAGTTCTGAGATATCTTCTCCATTGATGTGGCTGACTAAGTCGTTGGCTCTAATTCCCGCTCTATCTGCAGGTCCACCAGGGAATGGGGATGTGATAATGATCATATACGTTTCAGGATCTTCAGGATCGATGTATTCAGGATTTACCTTTGTAAGGTATGTTCCAATACCAACATATGAACCCTCAGTTTCCTCTTCAAACTCTTCAGCATCAGTAGGTCTGATGAAATATGAGTACTTATCGCCAAGAGAGTTGACCATTGCTTCAATAAGGTCAAGCTGCATTTCGTTTGTATCTATATCGTATAGAAAGTTGCTGTTCAGGAAGGTATATACGTTTCCCAAAGAATATAAGAGTTCATTGAGAGATATTTGGGCAACGTCATTCTTCAGACTTGTCTTATATCCATCATTCTGTACATCAAATTCACCCTGTCTTGTGATAGTCAGCTGTTTTGTTTGGGTGTTATCTTGAGCTGAAAGTGTCAGTAACGCAACGAATATTAAAATTATGGTTGTATAAAGCTTCTTTTTCATACTTAAATTTTAATACAGAATGGCGATAAAGAAATAAGATTTGTGTGAATTTATGTGAACCAAATATGTGTTTCATGTGTTGCAATAATTGCAAATAGCCATGCAAAGTAATAAAATCCATCTATGGTTCTATTTTCAGATTTCCCATCTTGGATTTCTCCATATGTAATTAATGGCCTTCCTATTAGATGGTATGCAGTGATGTATATCGTTGCATTTGCCGTTGCATATAGCGTTTTCAGATTTCTATGCAACAAGAAAGGCGAAATCAACCTGACCTCAGAAGAGTCACAGGATCTCTTTTTCTGGGGGATCTTGGGCCTGCTTTTAGGCGCTCGAATCGGTTCCTGCCTCTTATATTCAGATACAATCTATTATCTAACACATCCATGGATGATGATTTGGCCATTCGAGAATGGAAAGTTTGTAGGCCTTCCTGGAATGAGCTATCACGGTGGTGTTGTGGGAGCAACATTGGGAATCTGCCTATATTGCAGAAAACACAAGCTTTCAATACTGAAAATTGGTGATTTAGTAACCCTTTCGATTCCTCTTGGATACTTTTTCGGAAGACTTGGCAATTTCATAAATGGAGAGCTCTATGGAAGAGTTACAGAGTCTTCTTTTGGCATGATCTTCCCATATGCAGAGCGTTTCTCTGCTGATATTGAATGGGTAAGGAATATTGCTGATAAGCTTTCTATCGAGTATGTCCCAGGTGGATATGTAAATCTTCCTCGATTCCCATCTCAGCTCTTCGAAGCTTTTGGAGAGGGCATTCTGCTATTTGTCTTAATGTATTTTGTCGTATATAGCATTAAGAGGAAGAAAGGACTTCCTGACGGAATTCTCATTAGCTCTTATATTTTTGGATACGGAATCATCAGGTTTGTTATAGAATATTTTAGACAGCCTGATTCAGATATTGGATATGTGCTGTCCTTGGGAGAAAAGAGCACAAACATCTATCTTTTTGAGTCTGTATTGAACATCTCAAAGGGACAGATATATTGTTTGGTTATGATGGCGGCAGGAATTATCCTTACGGTCTCGATTTTTGCTGGCAAGAATAAGAAGGTGGAGAATGATAAACGAAAGAATCAACAGCCTAAGAAAGGAAATGGCAAAGGAAGGCATTGATGCCTACCTTATTACAGGAACAGACCCTCATCAGAGCGAATATGTAGCTCCAAGATGGAGAACAAGAGCATTTATCTCAGGTTTTACAGGTTCTGCTGGAACTGTAATTGTCACAATGGATAAGGCTTTGCTTTGGGTAGATTCAAGATACTTCATCCAGGCTGCTGCAGAAATCAAGGGTTCTTCATTCGAGATGCTCAAGCTCGATACTCCTGGTACACCAAGTCCATATGGCTATCTTGAGAATAATCTCAAGAAGGATGCTGTTGTTGGCGTTGATGGTGCGTCCATCTCAATCACAAAGTTCGAAGAACTTGCTGGAAAGCTCAAAGAAAAGAAGGTTAAGCTTGTTTCCACAGACGATCTTTTGGATCGCTTCTGGACAGATAGACCTGAGATTCCATTCTCATCATGCGTACAGATGAAGGATGACTATGCTGGATTCACAGCAAATGCAAAGGTTAATTTCGTTCGCCTCAAGATGAGACAGAAGGGCACAGATTGGACTTTCATTTCATCAATTGATGATGTTGCTTGGCTTACAAACCTCAGAGCAGATGATATCGCATACAATCCAGTTTTTATGGCATACGCATTCATCTCCTATGATAGAGCTATCCTCTTCACAAACCCAAAGAGATTCTCAGAAGAACTTTATGCTAAGGTAGCTGCCGACTTTGAAATTTATGACTATCTTGAAGCTAAGGAGATGCTTCCTTCTCTTACAAAGAAAGGCAAGGGCTACTATGATCCAAACAAGAGCGCATATGCATTTGCATCAAGCCTTAGAAAGAAGAGAAATATAACAGGCATTGATATCACAACAGATCTCAAGGCAAGAAAGAATCCTGTTGAGCTAGATGGCATGAGAAGATCTCACTTCCAGGATGGTATTGCTTTTGCAAACTTTATGGCAAACCTTGATCCTCTTGGCAAATATAGCGAGATTGAAATCTCTGATAGATTCGCTGCTGAAAGAGAGAAGCTCGAAGGTTATCTTGGACCTTCTTTCAGACCAATTTCTGGCTTCAGAGAACACGGTGCAATGTGCCACTACTCAGCAGATGCAGAGTCAAACAAGAGCATAGATAGACAGGGCTTGCTGGTTCTCGATACTGGCTCTCAGTTCGAATATGGCATGACAGACCTTACAAGAACACTTCTTTTCGGAGCTAATGCCACTGAAGAGGAAAAGAGAGACTATACACTGGTTCTCAAGGGACATCTTGCACTTGCACGCCAGCGTTTCCCACTTGGAACAAGAGGCTATCAGCTTGATGTGCTTGCTAAGCAGTATCTATGGACAGCTGGCATGACATTCTTCCATGGAACAGGACATGGTGTAGGCTGTAGACTCAATGTTCATGAGGGACCAATGAATATCAGCCCAAGAGCTGTTGATGTTCCACTTGAGCCTGGCATGGTTGTATCTGATGAGCCTGGTCTCTATAAAGAGGGCAGACATGGCATCAGAATCGAGAACTTGATTGCTGTTCAGAAGGATATCGATACAGAATTTGGTACATTCTGTACATTCGAAGTTCTCTCAATGGTTCCATATGAAAAGAGACTCATCGATGTAAGATATCTTACAGATTCTGAGATTCAGCAGATTAATCTCTATCATCAGTGGATCTGCGACCAGCTTATCGACTATGTAAGAGAAGAAACAAAGCCTTGGCTCGAGGATGCAACTTCACCAATTGAAAGAAAATAAGTATAGTAATAGCGATACACACAGGAGTTTAAAATGGTTAATCAGTTAACTAAGAACAACAAGATTCAGCGCAAGGGCCCAGTAGTGCTCGTAATTATGGATGGCGTTGGCTTTGGAAAGTATAAGGATGGCGATGCAGTAGATGCAGCTGTAACAAAGAACCTCGACAAGCTTTATGAGACATGTGCATGGACAAAGCTTAAGGCACATGGTCTTGCAGTTGGACTCCCATCAGATGCAGATATGGGAAACAGTGAGGTTGGACACAACGCAATGGGTTGTGGAAGAGTATTCGCACAGGGCGCAAAGCTTGTAGCTAACTCAATTACATCAGGTCAGATGTTTGCTGGCGATACATGGAAGAAGCTTGTTGAAAACGCAAAGAGCAATAACTCAGCTCTTCACTTCATCGGTCTCCTTTCAGATGGTAACGTTCACTCTCATATCGATAACCTCAAGGCTATGGTTGAGCAGGCAAAGACTGAAGGTGTTAAGAAGGTTAGAGTTCACGCACTCTTAGATGGAAGAGACGTAGGCGAAGTATCAGCTCTCGACTACTTCGATCCATTTGCAGCATTCCTTGCAGATCTTTCTGCAGACGGAACATTCGATGCTAAGATTGCTTCAGGTGGCGGAAGAATGGTTATTACAATGGACCGCTACAACGCTAACTGGGATATGGTTAGAAAGGGTTGGGAAACTCATGTTCTTGGTGAAGGCAGAATGTTTGCATCTAGCCATGAAGCTATTGAGACACTCAGAGCAGAGACTGGTGCAATTGACCAGGATCTCCCTCCATTCGTAATTGCAGAAGACAGCAAGCCAGTTGGTACAATCGAAGATGGCGACTCAGTAATCCTCTTCAACTTCAGAGGCGACAGAGCTCTTGAAATTACAAAGGCATTTGAGGCAGAGACTCTTACTGAGTTCGATAGAAAGAGATTCCCTAAGGTAGAGTATGCTGGCATGATGGAATATGATGGCGACCTTCACGTTCCTGCACAGTTCCTCGTTTCACCTCCATCAATCGATAGGACAATGGCAGAGTTCCTTTGCGCATCAGGCGTAAAGCAGTTCTCTATCTCAGAGACTCAGAAGTTTGGACACGTAACATACTTCTTCAACGGAAACAAGTCTGGCATGTTCGACGAAACACTTGAGGAATATGTTGAGATTCCTTCAGACAAGGTTCCATTCGAAGAAAGACCATGGATGAAGTGCGCAGAGATCACAGACAGAGTTCTTGAAGAGATTGACTCTGGCAAGTGGGACCTCATCAAGCTCAACTACCCAAACGGCGACATGGTAGGACATACAGGTGTATTCGAAGCTGTAGTATGCTCAATGGAAGCTATGGACCTTCAGATTGGCAGACTTAAGGATGCAGTTGAGAAGGCTGGTGGCGTAATGGTTATCACAGCTGACCACGGCAATGCAGATGATATGTATGAGCACGGCAAGGATGGCTCTGTAAAGCTCAAGAGCAACGGAGATCCAAAGAGCAAGACATCTCACTCTCTCAACCTTGTTCCATGCATCATCTACGATCCTGAGTACAATGGCGAGTATGACAAGACTCTCAACACAGGTCTTGGTATCTCATCAATCCCTGCAACATGCATGAACCTCCTTGGCTTCGATGCTCCAGAGGATTACGATGCATCAATCATCAATTTAAAGTAAGAACGATGGTATATAAAAAGGAAAAAGTGGCTTAATTGCCACTTTTTTCTTTTGCATATGACATTGAATTTTTATTTACAAATGGTTTAAGGAACCTTTTTAGTGTGTAGTGAGATGGTATTCCATCCTCTGAAAGAGGGCAGAGATATACGAAGGTATCCTTGTTGTAGAATGACATATCCTCAAACTGGAATCTTGGGAAATCCTTCTTATTTGGCTTTCCATAGATTATCGCTATTCCACCAATTCTATCATTTGGATTAACGGCTGCAAGAGAATGGTTGTAACGGAAGATAAGTCTTTCCATCTCATTTTCAATGTTTTTGAGAGGTTTGAACTTTGCGTCTATTACAAGGTATTCGCAGTAGGAGCCTCTAGTGATTTTAAGAACATAGTCAGGGGTATATTTGTCATCATCCTTTTCTGTTTCTGATTTTCTTCTATAAAGTCCAATTCCGTTCTCAGCTTCCTCTGGCTTTTGATCAATTACTGGCTGATAGTAAAGAACAGCCTCAGCACAATCTCTCTTATAGTAAAAGGTATTGTTGATCTTTGTGTTGCCGTTAGGTCTCAGCTTGTAGTTATAGAGAGCTTCTCCGGATTCTACAAAGCCATAGTTCTCGAGTTCGGATCTAAGAACATAGAGAGTGTATAACTCATAGATTTCAGCGCTCTCATTAGGATTCTTTGTGCTTGTTGCAAGAGAGAAGAGCTCTGCTCTCTTCTTGCCATCCTGTCTTCCCTTCTGAAGGTTGTTTTCATGGCTATTGCCTTCTAGAAGTGTATTTAAACGCTTAAGGATAGCTTCTAAATCAGCTTTGATTGCAAGTAGTTCATCTTTTGAAGATAGGCCTTCTGTAACTTTATGTGCAAGGTTCTCTTCAAGAATATGGTATGTTGATATAGCGCTATCTCTCTGAGAGATTGTCTTTATTGGCTTCTCTTGGAGCTTCTTATCAGACTTTGTTCTTTCTGGTGGAATTGCAAGAGTATATGAAATTCCCTTTGAGAAGAAATTTCCACCGATTTTGATATCAATAAGCCTATAGCCATTGAGCTTGAAGTTGAGGATTGGAATTTCTTCTCTCTGGAAAGATACCAGGCCTTCCTTTGTTCCCGGCTCAGCAGAGAAAACTCTATATGGTCCAATCATATTGGCTTTGTCATCAAAGAGTATGATTGAGTTGCTCTTCTTTCTTGGATTCATGCCATATTTGGTGAATCTCTGGAAGCAGTCTACGCTCTCTTCTCTTGGAATAGCTACAAAGATGTTTTCTGAAAGCAAGTTTGTATAGTAGCCCTTGAAGAATCTCTTCTGCGGAATCTCGATGTAATATACAGCTTCGTTCTTCTTTGGGTTTTCTCTTTCCTTGATAATCTTTTCATCCAAATCCATTACGATAAGCTGGCTTGGATAAAGGTCCCTTTCAACCTTTCTTTCCCAGTTTTTGACATCTGGGAATATTATTTCAATCTGAGATTTCTTTGCATTTGGAAGGAAGTCTCTCTTATCCTCTGCTGACATTTCAACCCAGCCACTCTTCTCTTTTCTGAGAAGTGGCATTGCGAGGACAGTAAAAATCTCATCATATCTTTTATATTCGATAGAAAGTATGTATTTCATCGGCGTGCCTAGAAAGATTCTCCTGTATTAAATGTAAGGATGATTATTCCAGTCAGGTAAAGAACAGATGAAATAATCGCAGTAATGAACTCATAAGATGTTGATAGATGCAATCCTACGATGATTAGAGTAAAACCAATGAATCTTCTAGTATTGATTGGGCTCTTATCCTTGATGGCGAAAACAAGAAGCGTGATGATTGTCGTTACATATAGAAGAATGATGGCCATCTGGATATATGCATCGTACTGGGAGTTGAATACATTCATCGCATTTTCCTTCTTCGTAGAAGAGATAGGTGCGAAGAGTGAAATCAAGAGGGATGCTGCAAGAACTGCAGATGTATATATATCAATCTTAGATGAGTTGAATCCGTAATACCTTAAGGCTGAGATCAAGAATAGAGCAGCAGAACCTAAGAGCGAGAATCTACCGATAGACACAAGAATTGAAGAATCGACGATGAAGATCCCAGTGACCTCTGTGTACTTTGGAATGACAAGAGTTGCCTGAATCGCAATGATTGTAAAAAGCAGTGGATAAATCTCTCCATCCTGTGAGTGCAGCCTTCTCTTAACCCTGAGTGCAATCTGAGGAATGATTGAGGAAAGAAGAATCACAAATTGAGGTAGATAGGAAACTACATCATCGATGTATGAGTTAGGTGTCTCCTCAAAGATTATCTTTGTCATGTGGACAATCATCGCTCCGTATACGAGAGTGATGATTATCTGCAATAAAAGAAATAGTGTATTAACTCTTTTTTGATTCATGCGGAAACCTTAGATAGTATCGCTGTATGGAGTGTCGATATCCGTTCCAACGTATACAGAGCCAACAATGGTTCCAAGATTGCTGATGAAACTATCAATAAGGATTCCAATGCCATTGATGAGCGGAAGTAGTGCAACGATTGCAGCCTCTGCTCCAGCAAGGTAGATATTACAGAGCTTCATAGCTAAGAAAATTACGAAGATAGTCTCATAGCCTACAAAGAGGGATGCTGTAAGGCTTGTAAGCATCATTGCGCAAGATACGATAAGACAAATTGCGATAGATGGCTTTTGTCCTGTTGCACCCTGGATGAGCATCAATGTTATGAGTGTAGAAATGAATGCTGTGCCGCCTCTTGCAATGAGAGTGAAGAGAGGGATTGCTGTTGAAGAAATTCTCTTCTGGGAACCGAGATTCTGTCTTGTTACAGATTCTCCCATGAGAGAAGAGATGATGATGTTTCCTGTTGTAAGGGCAATTGTGAGATTTGAGAGAGATCCAAAGAAGGCTCTGTAAGGATTCTTTCTAAATCCAGTGTATGCCCAGAAGATAATAGGAAGGACAACAAATATTACGCCAACGCTTGCAAGAATAATCTTATACAGGAACTCTGGAACAACCAGAATAGTCTTCTCCTGATAGAGTGAAAGGAAGAACCATGATGAGCTTGTGTATGCAAGAAGCCAACCGAATGTTGTCACTGTTCTTGTAATTCTGTACATAACCTCTGCAAAGCTGTTCACGACTGTATATGCAGGACGGATGATATCTGATGATGGCTTGAGAGCAAGACCAAGAACCAAAGCAATGGCAATTGCTGGAGGCAAGAAAGTAGAAACATTTGACAGAAGGTCGAGTGGATTTGTTGGGAAGAGATATCCAAAGGCTTCTGTTGCAATCATATTTGCAGCATCTTCGATTCCTGCAAGAGATGATCCTGCTGATGCTGTTACTGGGAACTTAACAGGGAAGAAGTAGTAAAACACTGCAGCAACAACAGAGAGAATTACTGTTGTACTGATTGACCAACCAATCATAGAGCTGAACATTCTTCCACCAGCTTCATCCTTTTTGAGAGATGCTATGCCGGATGCGAAAGTTATGAGGAGCACTGGAATGAAGAGGTATACGGAGAAGTTAATCAAATATGAAGACACAGCGGAGAAAAAATCCGTTGCGAGTGTATATTCACCGAACAAAAGACATGTAGCAAAACCCATGAGTAGGGCAGCCATGTATGTAACCCATGTTTTCATACATTAAATTTTAGTCTAGTAATAAATGTAAGTAAACCTCTTCGTATGAAAAATAATTCATAGAAGAGGCTTTAATTGGATAAATTTATTTTGTTAGGAGAGCGCCAAGTTTATAACCGCTCGCAATTTCCTTTTCTAGGAGTGTTTTTGCAAGCTTGTCAGCATCTCCGCTCTTTGCGTCAAATGCAATTGCATAAGAGAGAACGGACAAGAGGATTGTCTTCTGCATTCTTTCCTTGTTATACCAAACCTCACCCTGATATTCGTTGCACATCGTAAGGTTCATCGCGCCAGAGTCGTTGAGAACGGCTGCAAGATACTTTGTGCCAGACTGTTCTTTCATCTCTGCATAGAGGTTGACTGTAGCAACAAGGAGCGCTGCCTCATGAATAAGGATTCTTCTTGCCTGGTCTGTGAGTCCAAGATCATCCATATATTCTTCGAGGAAGTGATCGAGGAGAAGATTATCGGCAATTTCCATCACGCTTCTAATATCCTTGTTCCTTGCAAATGGAATGAGGATTGCTGCAACAGCGAGTGTGAGAGGAAGTGTCTTGTCTGCACTAGCCCAAGATGCGAAGATCTTATCGCCAGTTTTTGAGAATTCCTTTGCAATCTTGGCAAGTGCCTTAACAACAGGCTTTGGATTTACATCAATTGGATCAGCTGTGAAGATGCCCTTTGTTGTCTCATCCAATGAGTCAAATGATTCGTAGAGAGTAGAGTAAGCCTCAGCAAGGTTCAGAAGGAGTACTCTTTCATCCTTCTTCTTTGACTTGCCTTCTACGATATCCTCAAGAATTGTGATAGTTTCCTTGCTTCTGAGTTCTGAAATCATCTTGTAGAAAGGAGCGAGTCTCATGAGCTTGATGGCAGTATTTATGTTCTTGATACCTTTGCCCCTGAACTCCTTGTACATCTTCTCATAGCAACCATCAGTATCTTCAACTTCTCTGATGTTCCAGAAAACTCTAGCCTCATAGCCATTGAGAGCAACTTCAAAGCCACTGTCAAATAAGTTGATTGATGGATAGATGTATGTAAGGCCGTCTGCAAAGTCGTCTAAGAGAACATAGCTCTTTGAACTAAAAGTAAGTCCAAGAGCCTCTGCAATGGTTGTTGTGCACTGGCTTCTTCCATCTCCTTCCTTTGAGAGCTTTGGACAAGACTTGTTGATGTAGCCATAGCTTCTCTCGTATCTGTTGTTTACGAGAACCAAAGTCTTTTCCTTCTCAGTTCCGTTTGTGAAGGCGTATACAGATTCCTCAATGTTTCCGTTGTTGTAGCAGTCATAGATATTGAAGTTGTCTACGCCACTGAAGAGATATCTCTTTCTGAGGAGTGGGAAGATTCTTCTATAATGCTCTGAAACCAGATACTGGTTTGGAGTCTCATCGTAGTAAGCTCTCTGATACTCCATGCCGTACTTTTCCTTATAGCCTTCAACCTGTCCATGGCCAATCATTGGAAGGCCTGGGATTGTAGAAAGGAGAGTCGCGATTGCAAAGTATCTATCTCCATCACCAAACTGAGCAATTGCAGTATCTTCATCAGGGTTATTCATGAAGTTAACATATCTCTTGAGGATCTCTGGCTCGAATTCGAGAGTATTCTTAATAGACTGTCTGTACTTCTGGTTTTCCTGATTCTTGAGCATGTTCATGAAGGCTGAGTTATATACTCTGTGCATGCCAAGTGTTCTTACAAAATAGCCTTCCATCATCCAGAAAGCCTCTGCAAGCAGAAGTGTATCTGGAACTTCCTGCGCAATTCTATCTACAACTTCTCTCCAGAACTCCTCAGGGATTCTCTGGTTGAATTCCTGAACGCTGATTGCGTGCTCAGATCTTCCTGCGATATCTCCACCTGTACCTGGCTTTGGATACCAAAGTCTTTCAATGTGTCTCTTTGCGAGAGTCATAGCAGCATCGAAGCGGATGATAGGGAAGTTCTTTGCAACATGGATAATCTTCTGAATGACAGCCTCTCTGGTGATTGGATTGAGATAATCGAGCTGTGCAGTATCATTCCAAGGCATTGTTGTACCATCGTTGCCATGGAATACATACTTAGTTTCCCCTGTGTGTCTATTAACCATTCTGAAGGTTACGGCAGCATCTGTTCTGTCGTAGTAATGGTCTTCAAGCTTTACTTCCCAATCTGGATTTGATGAGAGATCTGGTCCGTTATATGTATAGCTTGGGAATGGAGAGTAGTCCTGGCTGATGAAGTATTCAGGATGTTCATAGACCCAGTTGCCGTCGATGCCTGTATGGTTAGGAACCATGTCAGATGCAAGTCTGATGCCCCTCTTCGCACATCTTTCTCTAAGGTTTTCTACAGCACCCCAACCACCGATGCTCTGTGAGATGTCATAGTCCTTAAGTGAGTATGCTGATGCAACTGCATCTGGGTTTCCACAAAGGTGCTTTATTGTCTTTGAAGCCTCGGATCTTTCCCAGAGACCGATGAGCCAAAGTGCTGTGAAGCCTCTTTCTGCGAGAAGATCAAGTTCGCTGTCTGGAATCTGATCGAGTGTTGTGATTGGTCTGCCATACTGCTTTGTGAGCTGATCGAGCCATACGAGGGTAGACTTTGCAATCATTACAACTCTTGGCATCCAGTTTGAATCACTAGAGAAAGCCTCATATTCATTTAGCTCTTCTGAGAAATCTATAACTGGCATTGGGCCAGGAGCACCACCGCCAAAGCCTCTGTCTTTTGTTTCTTCCTTAATGAAGTCCATAGAGGACTCGAGCATAGCTTCAAACTCTCTTGGGAGGAATTCTGCCCATTCTCTGAGGATATACTTAATCTGATCGAGAAGGGAGCCTGGGAAGAGGCGAGCTGGGAGTGTCATAAAGGTAAAAATATCATCAACATTAGGCTCTCCGTTTCTCAAATCGTCCTTAACATATGATGAAAGAACTGAGGAGAGAGCTCTGAAGCTTTTTGGAGTTGTTATGTTCTCAGGCTTTAGGAGAGGCTTTGCTGCATCGATAAGAGCAGGGTTTGCAAGCATTACCTGATAGATGAAATATGCTCTCAAGTTTTCATACTTTACATATCTGAGTGTTCCATCTTCTTCTTCTTCGATTTTTGATGGGAATTCAGAGATGAAGAATTCCATGGCTTCCTTCAGCTCTTCGCTATTTGCGATTGCGAGAACTCTTCTTTCGAAGAAATCTGAGCGTACATCACTTTCAATAAGGTTTGTGAGGATAATCTGATAAACGAGATGAAGGACAGCTGCTGCATTCAGATTTCCCGCTGAAAGATATGAAAAGGATTCCCCTTTGCTTTTCATTGTTTCGTTGTAGCGATAGGCAAGGTCCGAAGCTTCTCTGTAAAACGATCTAATTCCCTTCTCTGTTTCAAAGATTGGAACATAAAAAGAAAGATCCTTTCTTGTAAGGTTTGCAATTCTAAAATCTCTATTTTTCATTCTACTGGCCTCGCAGTGATATATACTTAATTTTAGCACAGAAAAAAACAATGGCTATGGTAAACCATAGCTAATATTCAAATCTTGTCTGAGCATGGAAATGATAAGTATTTATCGATACAATGTTAAGTGATTAATGATATCAAAATTTGAATTATCAAGTTTTTTTGACACCTCGCTCTGAGAGAACCAAGCCAGATAGTGCCAAGATGGCTCCTGTGATGCTTAGAACTGTTACACCCTCATGAAGAATAAGCGCAGAAAAAACTAAAGTAACTACTGGTGTCAAATAGATGTAGATACCAGTTTTCAAGGCTCCTAGCGTCTTGGTTGCAAAGTTCCATGTATAGAAGCATAGCGCAGATGCAATGAAGCTCAGATATGAAAGATGGAGCAAATTTTCAGCTGTAAAGTCCGATGCCTTGATTGAGAATTCTGAAAAGAGGAGCATTGGGAGCAGGAAAATAATACCGTACTCGAATATTCTTCTTGTTGATGCCAGGAGTGAAAGCTTGATGTTTGCAAGATGCCTGGAGGTTAAGGAGTAAACCGCCCAGCAGACAGGAGCACCAAGAGCAATCAAGTCACCAAGAGGATTGAAGCCAAACTTTTGGCCCTGAAAAGAGAGTATGGCAACGCCGCTGATCGAAAGGATGAATCCGATTACGAAGTTTCTGGAAAAAGCAGATTTATTCTTTTCGAGTATCCAAAGAAGCAGCGCTGTGAAAAATGGAGCGAGGGCAATGATAACACCGCAGTTTGCTGCACTGGTGTAAATCAGAGAAACATTCTCAAGCATGTAGTATAGTGAGATGCCGGAGATGCCGCATAGTGCGAGTATTCCCTCTGTTTTCCAACCCTGCCATTTAATGAGAGATGGTGAAAAGACGAACAATACAGCTGTTCCGATGATGAATCTTGTAAGAAGAATCTCGGTTGGATTGAAGGTTTTCAGTAGAATCTTTGTTGAGATATACGTTGTTCCCCATACAAAGATGGTGAAGATGGCGGCGAGATGTCCTTTTTTCATAGCTTTGATACGCCTTCTGTCTCTGGATTTCTAAGCATTCTCTCAGCTAGCGTGAAAACCTGCTGAAGTGTAATCTCCTCATCCTTGGAGAAAGGTGAGGTTACAAAGTTTCTCACATCCCCGAACTTAGGTCTTCCAATTCCGATTCTCAGTCTATAGAACTGGTCTGAACCAACTCTCTCCTTGATGTTTCTAAGACCGTTGTGTCCCTGAAGTCCACCACCTTTTTGAATTCTAACCTCTCCCAGTGGAAGTTCTAAATCATCATGGATAATCATGATTTCCTCTGCCTTCAGCTTATAGAAAGTTGTGCATTCTGAAACAGCAGTTCCAGAGAGATTCATGTAAGTCAATGGCTTGAGAAGCTTCTTTCCTCCCTCTTCTGCATAGAGAGAGTGGAACTTAGAACTCCATTTTGTGTATGGATAAAGTTCATCAGAGAGTAAGAATCCGGCATTATGCCTAGTCTTTGTATAGTCCCTTCCGGGATTGCCTAGAAAAACGAAGAGCTTGATCATCGTTAGATAATCTAAAGCAAAGGTGACTGAGTTTCAATTATCTAGATTTCAATACGCCAGCTTTTGGACAATAATCTTTCTCACTGCATTTTGAGCAGAGAGGGGAAATAGGAAGACATACATATTGTCCATACCGGACCAACAGTTCATTGAGCGGTATCCAGAATCTCTGAGGCATTATCTTCCTAAGCTCTCTTTCTGTCTCTTCTGCACTCTTTGTGCAGACCCAACCAAGGCGATTTGCTATTTCATGGACATGGCAGTCCACGCAGACAGCATCGATTCCAAATCCAAGATTGAGAACAAGAGAAGCTGTCTTTATTCCAACACCAGGAAGTGCAAGGAGCTTGTCTAAATCATCTGGAATCATGCCACCATGCTCGCTTTGGATTATCTGTGCTATTCTCTTAAGATCCTGCGCCTTTCTTCTATAGAATCCAGCAGGCTTGATTAGCTCTTCAATCTCTTGAGTGTCAAGGGAAGCAAGATCATCTATGGATTTCGCCTTTTGCAGAATTCTTCTTGAGCTAGAAAGGGTTACATCGTCTCTGGTTCTCAAGCTAATTATTGTTGAGACAAGAATTCTATATGGATCGTTGTCCTCCTCAGCAATTATCGAAACGGAAGGCAGCGGTGCACCCATCTCTTCCAAGAGATTGGACATTCTAGAGAAAAGGGAATCCAAATATTCTTCTTTCATTGATACCTCGGTTGAACTAATACAGAGAAAATAATAGCATTTCTTCTATGATTGTCATCTTAAAAAAAGGGATCACCCTTCAAGAAAAAAATAAAGTAGTTTCCTTTCTCCAGGACAAGGGCTTCATGGTCAAGGAGATTGTTGGAACAGAAGATACAGTTCTCGGTGCTGTAGGCACTTCTTCTGTCGATTACCGCATGGTTGAAATCATGCCAGGCGTAAGTTCTGTTGTTCCTATCTCAAAGCCATATAAGCTAGCATCCAGAGAACTGAAGAAGGAAGATACCATTGTCTCTGTCAAAAATGTAAAAATCGGAGGCAATAGAGTTTGTGTGATGGCTGGTCCATGTGCCGTTGAATCCTATGATCAGATAATGACAATCGCAGAGTCTGTAAGAGAGTCTGGTGCTGTTATTCTTCGCGGTGGCGCATTCAAGCCAAGAACAAGCCCTTATTCATTCCAAGGCCTTGGCGAAGAAGGCTTAAAGCTATTAAGAAAGGCCGGCGATGCCTTTGATATGCCAATTACTACAGAAGTTGTATCACCATCTGACGTTGAGATGATGACAGGCTACATTGACATGTTCCAGATTGGAGCAAGAAATATGCAGAACTTCGAGCTTTTGAAGGCTGTTGGTAGAACAAAGATGCCTGTTCTTCTCAAGCGCGGCCTCTCTGCAACAATCGAAGAATGGCTGATGGCTGCCGAGTATCTCATGGCATCTGGAACAGACCAGGTTGTTCTTTGCGAAAGAGGAATAAGAACATATGAGAGAGCAACTAGAAACACTCTTGATTGCTCAGCTATTCCAATTGTCCAAAAGCTTTCCCATTTGCCAGTTATTGGCGACCCATCTCATGCAACAGGAAAGAGGGATATGGTTCAGCCAATGTCCCTAGCTTTGGTTGCAGGTGGTGCTTCTGGTATTATCGTTGAAGTTCATAACAAGCCTGAGTGCGCCTTCTCAGACGGTCCTCAGTCTCTCTATCCAGTTCAGTTCGAAAAGCTTATGAGGGATATTGAGGCTCTTTGTCCTGTTGTCGGTAAGAGCTTGGAGAAGGCACCAAGAATCATTCCTGATTCAATCCATTCTGATTCTGCAGAGCACCATGAGATATTGGATCCAACAAAGATAGTCGTTGCGTTCCAGGGCGAGAGAGGCGCTTTCTCCGAACTTGCAGTAAGGCGCAGCTTCGATGAGGAGGCAAAGGTTCTCCCTTGCCACTCTTTTGCCGAGACCTTTGATGCAGTATCATCTGGAAAGGCATCCTACGCTGTGCTTCCTGTAGAGAATACGCTTGGTGGAACAATCTATGACAACTTGGATCTTCTTGCTATGCATCCAGAGCTTACAGTTGTTGGAGAGCAGCAGGTTAGAGTTGTCCACAATCTTATCTGTGTTCCTGGTGCAAGGCTCGAGGACATCAAAAAGGTATACTCACATCCACAGGCCCTTGCTCAGTGTAAGGAGTTCCTGGCATCTTTGCCAGAAATTGAGCAGATTCCATACTACGACACAGCAGGTTCTGTTGAATTTGCAAAGAAACAAAACGACAAGTCAATTGCTGGCATAGCAGGCGCTCCTGCGGCAAAGTTCCATAAGATGGAAATCCTTGCTCAGGGAATTGAGACCAACCCATCCAACTATACTCGCTTCTATATCATTTCAAGAGAAGAGAATGCCTCCTATATCAGGTCACAGGCCAAGAGCAACAAGGCGGCTCTTTCTTTCTCTGTCTCCGATGAGCCAGGAGCTTTGATGAAGATTCTCAGCATCCTCGGTGACAATGGAATGAATATGACAAAGCTTGAGTCTCGTCCTATCCCTGGAAAGCCTTGGGAATATACATTCTTTGTTGAGGTTCAGCTCAACGAAGAGATAGAATTTGAAAAGGTTTGTGAAGAGATAAAGAAGGCTGCTGTATCCTTCAGAGTCTTGGGAACATACGCATCGGTGCTATAAATGGAAAAGCGAAGCTACGATAAATCGCTATTGATGATGGGAGTCCTTTCTGTAAAGGGGCTCCCTCTTTTGCTCAAGCAGAGACTTGAGAGGGAGTTTGGACCAATTGCGATTATCACAGAGTCTATAGATTTCAGCTTCACCGACTACTATGTTCCTGAGATGGGAGATGGAATTGAAAGGTTCTTTCTTGCCTTTGAGAGATTAGTTAGTCCTGATGACTTAGCCAGAATAAAGACCCTGACAAATGAAATAGAGGATGAATGGGCAGAGGATGGCAATAGAAGGATCAATCTAGATCCTGGTCTGATTAGCGAGTCCAATCTGATTCTTGCTACAACTAAAAATCGCAGCCACAGAATTCCGATAGGTCTATCTCTCTATGGAGAGGTGACTCTGATTTACCACAAGAAGGGGTGGCAGTCCTTCCCTTGGAGCTATGCAGATTATAAATCTGAGGGCATCCAGAAGCATATGACAGCGTTTAGAGCCTTCTATCTGCAGAGACGAAAACTGGAAAAATAAGCAAAAATCTCACTTCTTGAGTTAAATAAGTATGAAAACATTAATCTGTATCATACTTATTTTTTTATCGCTATCTTCGTGTTCCCTAGAGCTTTGGAGAACAGTTGAAGTTCGCATAGTTGAGCACCATCAATTTGAGGAAGCATCAGGTAAATTGATGTGGTATGAACTGAGATATTTCAATGGACGTGAGGTTGTCAATGCTCGTCTTGCGCCTGGAACATCTCGTTTTTCAATAAGGGTTCTAGCAGGAAGAACCTGTCCAATTGCTGTTGTTCCATTGGGTATACTATCTCCATATGGAGGTTTTTACAGTCCTGGAAACGATACAGTTTTCATCTCATCTTTAGAAGGGCCTTTTGCATCTTTGTTGGTAAATGCCGCTTCATATAGACCAGACGCTGTATCTGAGCTATCAATTCCATGGCTTAGGAAAATTGGAGATTTTTCCACTATAAACCAAAGTGAATTCTTAAATAGTCTATATAGAGGCTCTTTATCGTATGATAGCCTAGAATACAGTAAATTATACCATCCTATAATAGAAAGTATTCCATCAGGATATTGGATTTCAGATTCCAGCAGAGCAAATTCCTTCCAAATTAGAAAATCTGGGGATAGTGCAAGACTTTCACTTTTTACTGGTTCTTATTGTTTTTGGAACAAGGAAAGAGAACTTCTTTTGACTGTTGTGATAGATGAAGAAGGGCGCTTCTATACAGGAATGACATCTTTATCTTCTTCGTGGATATGACCAAAAAGGCGTCAAAATGACAAAAGTAAACGTTACTTTGACAGTTTAATCATTGATGATAGTTCAACTATATCTTATTCTATTGGCATGGAATCGCTGAGAGAATTATTTAGAATTGGATATGGTCCATCCTCTTCTCATACTATGGGACCAAGAGCAGCATCTGAGCGTTTCGTTGCTGAACACCCAGAGGTAACAAAGGTAAATGTAGAGCTTTATGGCTCTCTTGCTGCAACAGGTAAGGGACACCTTACAGATATGGCTATCAGGGAAGTCTTTGTGAAGGCTGGCAAGGAAATTGATATCATTTGGTATCCAGATGAAACTAAGCCTTTTCATCCAAATGCCCTTACAATTGTTGCTGTTGAACCAGTGTCTTTTTCTGAGACATATTATTCAACCGGTGGTGGAAGAATTGTCAAAGACGGTGAAGTAAGCAAGGTTGACGATACCGTATATCCAGAAGTTCAGCTTGGCACAATGGAAAAGCTTCTCAGATATTGTGAATATAATGGCTTGCAGCTTTGGGAAGTTGCTGTTGAGAAGGAAGGTCCAGAGATTCTCAAGTTCGCTGAAGAAGTGTGGAATGTAATGAGAATTGCAATCAGCAATGGCCTTCAGAATGAGGGTGTAATTCCAGGTGGACTCAAGCTTCAGAGAAAGGCATGCCAGAGTTATGCCAAGGCTATGGACTTTGCTGGTCCATTAGGCAACACTTCTGTTGCTCTTTCATATGCGCTTGCTGTTTCTGAAGAGAATGCTGGCGGTGGAAGAATCGTAACAGCACCTACTTGTGGTTCTTGCGGTGTTGTTCCAGGCGTACTCTTCTATCTTCAGAAGGAATATAGAATCCCAGATGTAAGAATCCATAGAGCTCTTTTAACAGCGGGCCTTGTTGGAAATATCGTTAAGTCTAATGGCTCAATCTCTGGTGCTGAAGTTGGATGCCAGGGGGAGGTTGGTGTTGCATGTGCTATGGCAGGAGCAGCAGCAGCTCAGCTTCTTGGAGGCTCTATTTACCAGGTAGAGTATGCAGCAGAAATGGGTCTTGAACATCACTTAGGCCTTACTTGCGACCCTATGATGGGACTTGTTCAGATTCCTTGTATCGAAAGAAACGCTATGGC
Organism: Spirochaetales bacterium; assembly: GCA_017629575.1. Taxonomy (GTDB): domain Bacteria; phylum Spirochaetota; class Spirochaetia; order Sphaerochaetales; family Sphaerochaetaceae; genus Ornithospirochaeta. Next base: position 33,514 of record JAGBWX010000019.1, read on the forward strand.
AACAATGAGAGCTGTAGACCACGCATCATTTGCTCTCATGAGCGATGGCAGACATAAGATCAGCTTCGACGATGTTGTTGATGTTATGATGGAAACAGGACAGGCTCTTCCTTCTCTCTATAGAGAGACAAGTATGGGTGGCCTGGCTAAGGTTCACGAAATCTAAGATAAGACTGCATGAAAGAGTGGTTGCCTCAAAGCAACCACTTTTTTTATTGACTAGAAGATCATTCCTCTTCGCTAGATGTCTTTGCATAGGAGAGAGCTCTGACAGCACTCTCAAACTTTTGGTATTTGCCATTCTTTAGATGGATAACAACCTTGGTTCCCAAATTTCCAGAAATCTTGACGATATACTCTGTGGCCTCAACCTTTGTCTTGAAATATTTGATAACCTTTTCGCTGCTCTGACGCTTTACAGCCCAGCCCTTTTCTGCAACATATAACAGTTCGTGCACATCTTTCATTTCTTTTTCTGCCATAAGTGAATGAACTCCTTTCCACCATTTTACTGTAATATTCCCAAATGTGGTGAGGTGTTGTAAAAAAAAACGGCATAGCCTAATGGTTATGCCGCTTATCGTATATAAAAGCTCTTATTACTTTACAACGATGTTTACAAGCTTGCCAGGAACAACGATTTCCTTGACAATTGTCTTTCCATCGATGTAGCCGAGGATCTTCTCATCCTTCTTTGCAGCTGCAAGGAGCTCATCCTTAGATGCGGCAGCTGGCATTGTGAGTCTTGATCTGAGCTTGCCGTTGATCTGCACTACGATTTCAATCTCATCGTCCTTTGTCTTTGCTTCATCATACTCTGGCCACTTCTGAGCAGAGATTGAAGGCTCGTGTCCGAGCATTTCCCAAAGCTCTTCAGCAAGGTGTGGAGTATATGGAGAGATGATGAGTGTGAGCATCTCAAGCGCCTTCTTAGGAATAACAGGAAGTCTATTAAGCTCGTTTACGAATACCATCATCTGTGAGATAGCAGTATTGAATGAGAGTGTATCTGTATCCTCTGTTACCTTCTTGATGGTCTTATGCATCAGCTTGTCGATATCCTTTGTAAGTTCGATATCTTCAATTGGCTTCTCTGTTGCAAGTCTCCAAACTCTGTCGAGGAAACGGTATACACCGATGAATCCTGCAGTTGCCCAAGGCTTGGATTCTCTGAGAGGACCCATGAACATCTCGTACATTCTTACAGAGTCTGCGCCGTAATCTCTGATGAAATCATCAGGGTTGATTACGTTCTTAAGGCTCTTTGACATCTTTGCGATTACCTGAGTAAGCTCCTCGCCTGTTTCCTTCTCAAAGTACTTGCCATCTTTTTCCTCAACAAGATCTGTAGGAACGAGAGACTTGTTTGCTCTCTGGTAAGCAAATGATGTGATCATGCCCTGGTTGACAAGGCGCTGGAATGGCTCTGATGTTGAAACAAGACCTAAGTCAAAGAGAACCTTGTGCCAGAATCTTGAGTAGAGAAGATGGAGAACAGCATGCTCTGCACCGCCAACATAAAGGTCAACTGGCATCCAATACTTTTCCTTCTCAGGGTCTACGAAAGCCTTATCGTTCTTTGGATCGATGTATCTGAGGTAGTACCAGCAGGAACCTGCCCACTGAGGCATTGTATTTGTTTCTCTGATTGAGTCTGCACCACACTTAGGGCACTTGCAGTTTACCCACTCTGCAACATTTACGAGTGGTGACTCGCCTGTGCCTGATGGTTCGTACTTTGTTACCTGAGGAAGTGTGAGAGGAAGGTCTTCGTCTGGAAGTGTTACTGTTCCACAGTGAGGACAGTGAACAAGTGGAATTGGCTCGCCCCAATATCTCTGGCGTGCGAATACCCAGTCACGAAGCTTGTAGTTGATAGCCTTATGGCCACAGCCTTCCTTTTCGAGGAATTCAAGCATCTTAGCAATAGCATCTGCCTTGTTGAGGCCATCAAGCCATTCTGAATTTACATGAAGGCCATCTTCTGTCCATGCCTGAGTCTGAACATCTACTTCGCTCTTAAGAACTTCAATGATAGGAAGGTTAAACTTCTTTGCGAACTCCCAGTCTCTGTCGTCATGTGCAGGAACAGCCATGATAGCGCCTGTGCCGTAGCTGATAAGAACATAGTCAGCAATCCAGATTGGAATCTTTGTTCCGTTTACTGGGTTGATTGCATATGAACCGGAGAATACGCCTGTCTTATCCTTAGCAAGGTCTGTTCTTTCGAGGTCTGACTTATGCTTTGTTGCGTCGATATACTTTTCTACAGCTTCCTTCTGCTCTGGTGTTGTAAGCTTTTCAACAAGAGGATGCTCTGGAGCTACTACCATGTAAGTTGCGCCGAAGAGAGTATCACAGCGAGTTGTATAAACCTCAAGCTTCTCGCCTGGGAACTTCTCGAGTTCGAAGAATACTGCTGCACCTTCTGATCTTCCGATCCAGTTGCGCTGCATAGCCTTTACGCTTTCTGGCCAATCGAGGTCATCAAGACCCTCAAGGAGCTTATCTGCGTATGCTGTAATCTTCAAAATCCACTGTCTGATGTTCTTCTTTTCAACAGAAGCACCACAGCGTTCGCACTTGCCGTCCTTAACTTCTTCGTTTGCAAGGCCAGTCTTACAGTCTGGGCACCAGTTGATTGGTGTATTTGCTTCATAAGCAAGACCCATGTCGAAGAGCTTCTTGAAGATCCACTGTGTCCAGTGGTAGTAATCATCGTCACAAGTTGATACTTCTCTGTCCCAATCATATGAGAAGCCAAGAGACTTAATCTGGCGGCGGAAGTTATCTATGTTCTTCTGTGTTGTTACGTAAGGATGAGTTCCTGTCTTGATTGCGTAGTTCTCAGCAGGAAGACCAAATGAGTCAAAGCCCATTGGATGGAGAACGTTATAGCCGTTCATTCTAAGGAATCTGCAATAGATATCTGTTGCTGTATAGCCTTCAGGATGTCCAACATGAAGTCCTGCGCCTGATGGATATGGGAACATGTCCAAAACATATCTTCTCTTTTCTTTTGGGATAGATGGATCTTCAACAGCCTTGAATGTCTTGTTGTCATCCCAGTACTTTTGCCACTTTGGCTCAATCTCATTGAAAGGATATTTGCTCATAGGGATTTGTCCTTTTATTATCAAATTTTGATTAAACAGAATTGTACAGTAAATTACATTAAAAAAAAAGGACAAGCAGATGGAGTGGTTTGATAAAAAGCTGATTTAGATGCTCTTGGATAGCTGTTTATGATCTTTGGTCCAAGAATAAATTCATTTCAACTTGTGAAACAAAGAGCTCCGCTCCTATTTTTTCCATGAGTTTTTTGATTTTTGTGTTTTCCCTATCGATGTTTATCATCCTCAAGCCACCGGTTTGGGATTTCTTTAATGCATGGGAGAGAATAGCAATGCAAGAATCGATGTCTTCTGCATTTATGAGGGAAACAGAACCTCTTTCTGAGGCAACAACGCTAGTTTTTCCTACTTTATACAGATGATAGGAAGCATCTTTTTGATAAGATAGATAGCTATTCTGCCACGATGGTTTATAGGACATTGATGCCTCTATTTCTGCAGCCTCCTGAAGTGAAGCTTCTTCGATTTCCATATCCTTGGATTCAATCTTTGACACTCTGTAGCAATCAAGATGTCGGATGACAGAAAATCCTTTGCTTTCATATAGCTTCATGGCTTTTTCGTTGGTATCGATACATTCGAGAATATACTCGGAAATATCATTCTTGGTTAGAATTTGCATCTGGTATTCAAAGAGTTTTGAGGCTATTCCCTGTCTTCTGAATTCTCTGATAGTTGCCGTTCCTGAGTCGTAGACTCTATTGCCACGCCTTCCGACAAGAATGAAAGATACAAGACACTCATCGATGAAAGCTCCGACTGAAAGAGAAAGATCTAGACTGTATCTCCCCATCATTGATACAAAGGATTCTAAGCTCATTTCCATAGGTTCCTGATAGTCAGAGAATGCTTTTATAAATGAAGCGTGGATAGTTTCCAGTGAAGTATCTTTGAGAGTCTTTATTTCCATAAAGATAGTCTAGCATCAAAATCTTTAGAACACGAAGAGCAAAAGAGAACCAAGGGAAATCAAAATGGATATGGACATCAAGAAAATTTTGCTTATCCTTTTCTTATCCCTATAAATTCTTGAAGCAGAGAAGCCGCAGAAAGGGTAGAAGGCAAAGAGTGAGTCAGAGATAAATAGCAATAGCGTAAAGGAGATGAAATCCTTGTTGAAGAAACCTAAGAGGAGAAGCAAGGCCTCTGCAATGGATGCGGCTAAACCAGCCAAAGATAGAGTATCTTTCATGCTCTTAAGGTTCCAATTCTTGCCCTTTGGATAGACACCTCCCGGTGTTGGAAAATAGAAAGGAAGGATGAGTGAAAGGATGGATGAGAACCATGCAGTATCCCATCCTAGGTAGATTGGTGTTACTTTTCTAATTTTAAAAACAATAGCCTCGACAATCGTTCTAATAGATAGAACTATGCATGGAATTGCAATTGAGGATATTGTTAGGTGTCCTCTTTTAAGTAGTATCAAAGAGAATAGGAGTGTGTTGAACAGCAGTGTCAGCATGAAGGATGCTATCTGTTTTCCCTTGCAAGGAGTCAATGATGCTGGAGCTGTGTTGACACCTGCCTTCTTGTGCCACATAAAGTATCCCATGTCGAAAAAGCGGGATGCATTCTTCCAGACTTTGAAGGTCTTGATGCCAAAAGTTTTGAACTGCTGCGGTAAAGACATGATGGAAAAGCCTGGGCGATTTGCAAGATTTTTGAATGATGATGGGTTGTCGCCCTCGATGCAGCCACATATGACATCAACGTTGTCATCAAGGTATTCAATGGCTTTATCCAGCAGACTTTGACCTGTCTTCATTCCTCTGTATTCAGCGTCAACATAGAGCCAGCCAAGGTATCCAACACGAATCTTTGCCTTATAGATTTCGATGTTTATTCCACCGATTATTTTGCCATTGTCTATAGCTACGAAAGTGCTTTCAGGATAGAGAAAGAAGATGGAACTATAACTTTTTGGAAAGCATCGTCCCATGAGCTCTAGCGCTTCATTTTTTTCTTCTTCTCTGATCTTTCTTATTTCCATGAGGAAAGACTAGCAGAGTAAGAGAGGTTGGACAAGGTTTGAAGAATTTCTCTATATAGATATACATATGCTTTGTTTGTTTGATATCAGAAAAGATTTGGGCTATAATAAGCAAGTTATGGCATACGACGAGAGTAATATTAAATCCCTGTCATCCTCAGAACATATTAGACAGCGTCCAGGCATGTATATCGGAAGGCTTGGAAATGGTTCTCATCCCGATGACGGAATATATATCCTCCTTAAAGAAGTTGTTGACAATTCCATCGATGAGTTCATGGAAGGCTGGGGTAACAGAATCAACATCAATGTTGTAGATAGAACTGTTTCTGTTAGAGACTTTGGAAGAGGTATTCCTCTTGCGAAGGTTATTGAATGTGTATCTGTAATCAACACTGGTGCAAAGTATGACAATGAGGCATTCCAGTATTCAGTAGGACTCAATGGCGTTGGTACAAAGGCTGTTAATGCTCTGTCCTCCCACTTCGAGGTAAAGTCTGTCAGAGATGGCGAGTTCATGTGGGCGGAGTTTGAGAGAGGAAAGCTTCTTAAGAAGAAGAAGGGTGCAACAGATGAGCCAAATGGAACATTCATGTCCTTCACACCAGATCATATGCCAGAAATCTTTGGAGACTATTCCTACAACGAAGAGTATATTAGGGAGCGTCTTTGGAACTATGCTTATCTCAACAAGGGACTTACTATCAGCTACAACGGTAGGTTGATCAAGAGCCAGAACGGCTTGATGGATCTTGTTGTGAAGATTCTTGGCGAAGATGGTCTTTATCCTCTCATTACCTTTAAGAACAAGCATCTTGAATTTGCATTCACTCATACAAACGGATATGGCGAAAGCTACCATTCATATGTAAATGGACAGTATACATCTGATGGCGGCACACATGAGGCTGCTTTCAAGGAGGGTGTTCTCAAAGGCATCAATGAGTTCTTCAAGAAGAGCTGGAATGCTCCTGAAATCAGAGATGGAATCGTTGCTACAGTAGCAATCAAGATTCAGAATCCTGTATTTGAATCTCAGACAAAGAACAAGCTTGGAAACACCGATGTAAGGCAGTGGATTGTTCAGGAAGTCAAGGAAGCTGTCGTAGATTGCTTGATGAAGAACAAGGATATCGCAAAGGGGCTTGAGGATAAGATCATCAACAATGAGAAGGTCCACAAGGAAGAAGCTGCTGTTAGAAATGGCGCAAAGGAAAGGGCTAAGAGAACAGCAATCAATATCCCTAAGCTCAAGGAGTGTAAGTACCATCTGAACAATGCCCCAGCAGCGCACAAGGAAGAAGGTGCGAACTCAATGATCTTCCTTACCGAGGGTGATTCTGCGGCAGGTTCTATTTCCAAGACCAGAGACTCTAACTACCAGGCAGTATTTGCCCTTAGGGGAAAGATTCTCAATGTCCAAGGAAAGAATAGGACAGAGCTCTATAAGAATGAGGAGCTCTATAACATCATGGTTGCTCTTGGCATTGAAGAGAGCATTGAGAATTTAAGATACGGCAAGGTTGTAATCGCAACTGATGCCGACGTTGATGGTTACCATATCAGAATTCTTCTTATGACTTATTTCTTCTCATATTTTGAGGACATCATCAGACAGGGAAGACTCTTCATTCTTGAGACGCCTCTATTTAGAGTAAGAAACAAAAAGCAGACCGTTTATTGCTATACCGAGAAGGAAAGAGACGAGGCTTTAGAGAAGATCAGGGGCGCAGAGGTAACACGCTTCAAGGGCCTTGGCGAGATCAATCCAAACGAGTTCGGTCCATTTATTGGCAAGGATATCAGGCTCGTTCCTGTAACCTTCGAGTCTATGAAGGACATTAGAAAAGACATTCAGTTCTACATGGGTGATAATACTCCTGTCAGAAAAGACTTTATTATGGAGAACTTACTGTAATGGCAAAGGCAGAGAAACTATATAAAGAATATTTTCTGGAGTACGCATCCTATGTAATCAAGGATAGAGCAATTCCTGACATTCTGGATGGATTCAAGCCTGTACAGAGAAGAATCCTCCATACCATGCTCAAAATTGATGATGGTCGATTCAATAAGGTTGCTGGAATCGTTGGTGAGGTAATGAAGTACCACCCACACGGCGATGCATCAATCTATGAAGCATTGGTAAATATCACAAATTGTGGCCTCTTTATTGAAGGCCAGGGTAACTATGGCAACTTCCTTACTGGCGATGGAGCTGCAGCTGCAAGATATATCGAAGCAAGACTGAAGCCTTTTGCCAAGAAGGTTCTCTATTCACCTGAAATCACAGAGTTCGTGGACTCTTATGATGGAAGAAATCAGGAGCCTGTAGTATTTCAGGCAAAGATTCCTGTTGTGGCTGTTCAAGGCACAAGTGGCATTGCTGTAGGTATGGCAACAAAGATTCTTCCTCATAACCTTTTGGAGGTTTTGGAGGCTCAGAAGAAAGCTCTCAGAGGAGAGGATTTCACCATTTATCCAGACTTCCCTGGCGGTGGATTGATTGACGTCTCTGAGTATGATGACGGAAGGGGAAAGGTTACTGTTAGAGCAAAGCTAAATGCATCGGACCCTAAAAAGCTCATCATTGAGGAGCTCCCATTTGAAGTAACCTCCTCTGCAATGATTGAATCAATCGAGAAGGCTAATAGAAATGGACAGCTAAAGATTGCTTCAATCAACGACTATACGGCAGATAAGGCAAACATCGAGATATGCTGGCAGAGAGGTACATATTCACAGGATATGGTAGATATCCTTTATGCAACCACGGACTGTCAGAAGAAGATTTCCGTAAATCCTCTTGTAATTCAGGATCGCCTTCCTAAGGTTGTTGGCATATCTGAAATGATCAAGTTCCATGCTGCCCATCTAATTGATGTTCTCACAAAGGAGCTCAACATAGAGCTCGACCATCTTAGAGACAAACTCAGAGCAAGGACAATGGAGAGAATCTTCATTGAGGAGAGAATCTACAAGAAGATTGAAAACAAGACAACCCAGGAAGATATAGACAAGGCTATCAAGAGTGGTTTCAAGCCATTTGTTGAAACAGAGCTTGGCGGCATTCCTCTCTCAGAAGAAGACATCGAAAGACTTTTGAAGATTCCAATTAGAAGAATCTCTCTCTTTGATATCGAGAAGAACAGAAAAGATATTGCTGAGATTGAGGGCTCCATTGAAGCATGCAACTATAAGCTTGAGCATATTGTTGATTACGCTGAAGAGTATCTTACAGAACTTGAGGAAATGGTGGATAAAGAAGAGTTCAAGAGAAAGACAACTCTCTCCTCTATCGAGATTCTCACAGCAAAGGATGTTGCTGTAAGAAACATGGATCTAAGATATGATCCAGAGACAGGATACCTTGGCACAGCAGTAAGAACAGGTGATCCGCTGTTGAAGATATCCACATTCGATAAAGTCTTCGTAATGAAGAACAATGGCGAATTTAGGGTAGTTTCTACTACAGATAAGGTATTTATTGGCCGTGGAGGCATCTATTACATCAATTACGCAGAGAAGGATGTAATCTCCAAGGAGATCTTTACTGTAATCTATAAGGACAAAATCAGAGATAAGAATGTCTTTATGATCAAGCGCTTCCAGATTCCATCTTGGACTGTGGACAAGACATATTCGGTTGTCCCAAATGAGAAGGCTGCGGTCAAGAAGATATCCATGCATCCATCTGCAAAGATATTCCTTAAGTACAAGACAAACCTTGGCTACAAGATATTGGAAGAAGAGTTTAGATTTGCAGATTTCGATATCCAGAAGACTCCTAATGGCAAGGGCAGACAGCTTTCAACAAAGGAACTTGCGTCCCTTTCTGTAAGGCCAACTAAGGATACAAAGACCTCTGATGAAGCAGCTCCATCTCTCTTCGATGGTCTGGAGGATAAATGATAGAGAAAGATAGAATCCTTTATGAGGACAACCACATTATCATTATCAACAAGAAGGTTGGTGAGCTTGTGCAAGGCGATAGCACAGGCGATGTTACTTTGGCAGATGAAGTGAAGAACTATCTTAAAGTGACATACAACAAACCTGGCAATGTCTACCTTGGAATTCCTCATCGCTTAGATAGGCCAACATCTGGCATCGTTGTCTACGCAAAGACAGAGAAGGCTCTAATCAGACTCAACGATCTTTTCAAGGGTTCTGGTGTCAAGAAGACTTATTGGGCCATTGTCGATAAGTGTCCATCCAAGATTGAAGCATCTCTTGTTCACTACATTACAAGAGACACCAAGACAAACAAGTCTAAGGCTTACTCAATAGAGCAGAAGGGCAGCAAGATTGCAAAGCTTGATTACGCACTCCTGAAGTCTTCAGATAAGTACCATCTCTTGGAAATTGATCTTCATACAGGACGTCATCATCAGATTAGAGCGCAGCTTGCAGCAATTGGCCTTCATATCAAGGGTGACTTGAAATATGGCGCAGCTAGATCAAATCCAGATGGTGGCATTTGTTTGCATGCTAGAGCAATCAAGTTCATTCATCCAGTAAAAAAAGAGGAGATTTCTATTGTTGCACCTCCTCCTGCAGATAATCTCTGGGATTATTTCAATAATTGATTTTTTATACGCAAAGAAAAGGCCCCGTGAATTGGAGAAAATCCTATACGGGGCGTTTTGTAAATTCTAGCCTTATAACATCATTTTGCATCAACATAAAAATTCAATTATAAGAAATATGTGTAGATTTAATCTTTTATCAACCAATCCGCTATATCGTATATTTCAACTCCTTCGAAATTATATTTTGTGTGTTTTGTTCTTGCGATGATGATTTTCATATTTTC
>JAGBWX010000020.1 GCA_017629575.1 Spirochaetales bacterium
CAGCTGGGAATTCTTCGATTTCCTCTTGGATAAGGCGCACGTTGTAGTAACTCCTGGTTCTGGCTTTGGTGCATCAGGTGAAGGATATGTAAGAGTCTCCTCCTATGGCCACAGAGAGAATGTTGAAAAGGCTATCAAGTCTATCGTGGAGAATCTGTAATGACAGCAAAGAACCTTCCACTTTCATCTGACAAGATGCTTGCTCTTGCAGCAAAGCTTCCAACTCCATTCCATCTATACGATGGCGATGCAATTGAAAGAAATGCAGAGGAGATGAAGAGTGCATTCTCATGGGCACCAGAGTTTGTAAATTTCTTTGCAGTTAAGGCTTTGCCAAACGTAAACATTCTTCGACTTCTTGCCAAGCATGGCTTTGGCGCAGACTGCTCATCTCTTCCTGAGCTTTTGATGGCTGAAGAGGCTGGCATTTCTGGCAACAAAATCATGTTTACATCCAATGACACCCCAGATGAGGAGTTTAGAAAGGCATTTGAGCTTGGTGCCATTCTCAATCTCGATGACATTACTCATATTGAGGCTGTAAAAAGAGCTTGCGGAAGACTTCCTGAGACAATTTCATTCAGATTCAACCCAGGACCTGAGAGAACTGGAAATGCTATTATCGGAAATCCTGTTGAAGCTAAGTACGGAGTGACAAGAGCACAGCTCTTTGATTGCTATAGAATTGCAAAGGAAGAGGGCGTAAAGAAGTTCTATCTCCATACAATGGTCGCATCAAACGAGCTAAATGGTGACTATATCGTCGAGACAGCTAGAATGCTCTTCTCTCTTGTTGCTGAAATCAAGGAAAGGACTGGTGTTGAGATTGAAGCTGTAGACCTTGGCGGTGGAGTAGGTATTCCATACAAGGAAGAGCAGAATAGAATCGAGTGGAGCTATCTTGGCTCAGAGATTGGAAAGTTATATGAGGAAATGATTGTAAATAAGGGGCTTAAGCCTCTCCTCGTTTCCTTTGAGTGTGGCAGAGTAATCACTGGTCCTTACGGGTATCTTGTAACCAAGGTAAGACATGTCACAGAGAAATATAAGAACTATGTTGGCGTTGATGCATGCATGGCAGATTTGATGAGACCAGCTTTATATGGAAGCTACCATCACATCACAGTCCTTGGAAAGGAAAACGATGCAAAGGACCATGTATATGATGTTACAGGCTCTCTTTGTGAGAACAACGACAAGTTCGCAATCGATAGACCTCTGCCTGCGATTTCTGTTGGTGATGTTCTTGTTATCCACGATACTGGAGCACATGGCTTTGCAATGGGTTTCAATTACAATGGCAAGATGAGACATGCAGAATATCTTCTTTCAGAAGGCAAGGTGCTCAAGATCAGAAGAGAAGAGACTTACGAAGACTATGTGAGAACACAGCTCTTTAACCCTGAGGAGGTCTGATGCATAAATATCAGGCAAGAGTCTATTTTTCAGATACCGATGCAGGTGGCATTGCTTATCATGCAAGATATTTGGATTGGGCAGAACATGCAAGGACTGAGATGCTTAGAGAGCTATTGCCTTCTTTTTCACAGGAAGGTATGAGAGGTCTTGGCTTTGCCTTTGTAGTTAGGTCAATCAATATCGACTACTATGCTCCAGCACTCCTTGATGACCTTATTAGAGTAGAGACTGAGATGGAGAAGCTTGGTGCTGTATCTGGTGTAATCCATCAGTCAATCTATAGGGATGAGACACTTTTGACCGAGCTTAGAATAAAGGTTGCGTTTATCGATATGGAAACAAAGCGACCGGCAAAGCTTCCTGAAGCAGTAGTTGCTGCGCTATCAAATAGTTAACAAGATGAGAGCCTTCAAAAGGCTCTTTTCTTTTGCAAAAGACTAATAGAATCTTATTACCAAATTGATTTGATCGTTCAAAAAAACATTTATTAAATTTACGTTTTGAAATAGGTAGCAAAAGTTGAAGATTTTTCGATTTACATAGTATCAGGGCAACTTGAAATACTTTGTAAGGAGAAAAAGGATGGACAAAGAAATTACTAAGAAAAAGACATATAAGGAGGAGGATCTACGAAGGATTTGGTTGGAACTGCAATCAATGAGTCTTTCTGATAATGAGCTTTTCCTAGCTCTCATGAGAGATCCTAAACTCTTTTCTCATGTGCTCTCTGTTGTCATAGGAGAGAAAATGTCTGTGATGGGTGAAATCAAAATGGTTTTTACAAATCATGAGATTCGATTCAGTTCGCTAAACTACCATACGGTATATTTGGATGCATACGCTGCAGATAGCAAAGGAAATATCTACCATATTGAAATGGAGAATGTTCCTTCTAAGATGCCTGTCAAGAGAGTGCGGTATTACTGTGCTGCTTCTGATGTTGCATCTTTAAAGCCTGGCGATGGCTATGACAAGATACCTCTAAGCATACATTTGATTTTCACGAAAGGAGATTTGCTGGGTAATAAAAAGGCTGTGACAATGGTGACAAGAAAGACAGATGAGGGAAAAGAATATGGAGATGAGAGCTATATCTACCATATTAATATGCTTGCTTTAGCTGAAGGTGCATTAGGCATGTTAATCAGAAGCATGCTGGAACCCAATCCTGAGAAAATTGAGGACACTGTTATAAAAGGTGTGCTAAAATCAGCAAAAGGAGATGATAGCACCGTGAGATCCATCCATGATATTAAGGATGTATTATCTAAGCAAGAAAGAGAAGCTTTCTTTAATGCTGGTAAGGCTGAAGGCATGGCTGAAGGTAAGGCTGAAGAGAGAAAACGTTTAATTCTCAATGCATTGGAAAAAGGTATAAGCAGAAACGATATATCGTCATTCTTTAACATAAGCATCGACGAAATTGACGATGTTGCAAATAAATCTATAAATGGATGATTCGTGCATATTTGAATCTTACTAATAAACAGGACAGAGCTCTTCAAACCTTGTGGTGTAGTAGGGGCTCTTCATTTCTCTTTTCATTAAGTCTGCCTTAGTTTTTCCCATTGATGGTCCAATTTGAAGAGCTGTTATTCCATACTTTTTATTGACTTCCGAAACAATTGATGAAAGCTTGTCTTCTTTCTCAATTCTTTCGACAGAGTCAAAGAGTGAATACTGTCTATTTCGTTTCTCTATTAAATCAAATGCAAAGACTCTGCATCCCTTATACCTTCCGCCAGGCTGGAATATTCTCGGAGTCAAAGTCTCTATGATTTTTGCAAAGTGGGGAAGATAGCTTGTTGGATATTCAAGTTTCACGGCGGCATATGGAGATGAGAAGTTGTCCATGAATCTAGATGAG
>JAGBWX010000021.1 GCA_017629575.1 Spirochaetales bacterium
AAAGGGAAATCTACAACAAGGCAATGGATTACCTGAGATTCTTCGATCTTGAAGGCTTTGCAAACGATGATGCAAAGAGTCTTCCTTATGGACATCAGAGAGAACTTGAGATTGCAAGAGCAATGGCAACAGAGCCAAAGCTCTTATTCTTGGATGAGCCTGCAGCTGGCATGAACCCTCAGGAAACAGACCATCTCATGGAAACTATCTCAAGAATACGCTCACTTGGCGTATCTGTAGTTCTTATTGAGCATGATATGAAGCTTGTCATGAATATTTGCGATGAAATCACTGTTCTCAACTTTGGAACAAAGATTGCATCAGGAACTCCTAATGCAATCAAGCAGAACAGGGAAGTTATCGAAGCTTATCTTGGACAGGATGACGAGGAGGATGAAGACTGATGGCAGAACTACTTAGAATCGAGAACATCGATGTAAGCTATGGTGCCATTAAGGCACTTAAGGATGTATCCATGAAGGTTGACGAGGGTGATATCGTATCACTCATCGGTGCAAATGGTGCAGGAAAGTCCACTCTCCTTAAGGCAATCGTAGGCCTTGAGCACCTCCAGAATGGAAGCATTACATATAACAACGAGCCAATCTGTGCAGCTAAGAAGGTCATTCATACAACTGACCAGATTGCTAAAATGGGCATTTCTCTTGTACCAGAAGGACGACATGTCTTTGCTGACATGACTGTAGAAGAAAACCTCGATATGGGTGCATTCATGGTAAAAGACAAGCTCTTGATTGCAAGAAAGAAGGAAGAGATGTTTGACTTCTTCCCAATTCTTGGTGCAAGAAGAAAGCAGAAGACAAGATCTCTATCTGGTGGCGAACAGCAGATGATGGCTATTGCTAGAGCGTTGATGAGCTCCCCTCGCCTTCTTCTTCTCGATGAGCCAGGATTGGGACTGGCACCACTTATTATCCAGGACATCTTCCATAAGATTGACCTAATTAATAAAGAAGATAAGGTAACAGTATTCCTAGTAGAGCAGAATGCTAGAATGGCACTCAAGGCTTCTAACAAGGGCTATGTTATGGAAAATGGCAGAATCGTTCTTGCTGATGATTCCAAGAAGCTTCTCTCAAATGAGAAGGTTCGCCATGCATATCTTGGTGAATAATCGCCAAACGTCTATTACAATAGAAATTGAGGAGTAAAGATACATATGATTATTGAACGCAGAATGACTAGAAACCCTGTTACAATCGGTCCTGATGCAAGCGTAGTTGAAGCTTCCGAACTCATGAAGAAGGAAAAGGTACATCGCCTTCCTGTTCTCGACAAAGACAAGAAGCTTGTTGGCGTTATCTCAGAGAAGGATATTCTCTTTGCAACACCTTCCCCAGCTTCATCTCTATCAATCCATGAAATGGCATATCTTCTTTCAAAGCTTACTGTAAAGAAACTTATGACCAAGAATCCTATCACAATCGATAAGCATACAACTGTTGAAGAAGCTGCAAGACTCATGGTAGACAAGGATCTCTCATGTCTGCCTGTAGTTGACGACGACAAGCTTATAGGCATTGTATCAAAGAGCGATATGTTCAAGATGATCCTTGAGCTCTTCGGTGCTAGAAGACTTGGTTGCAGAATGTCATTCCTTGTAGATGACAAGCCTGGCACAATTGCAAATATCTCAAGAATCATTGCTGAAGCTGGCTACGATATCATCTCATTCGGAACATTCATGGGCACAGACCCTTCAAATGCTCTCTGCTCTATCAAGGTAACTGGCTGCTCAAAGGAAAATCTTGTAAAGATTCTCACTCCTCAGGTAAAAGAGATCTTAGACGTTAGAGAAGTTTAATTTCAAATATCCAATTGTTTTTGCCTCTGTTCATTCAGAGGCTATTTTTTTGTAAAAAAGGATTTATTTTAGATAGAAAAATATTGGCAAAAAAAATGCACCCTCTTTCGAAGGTGCTACATCTCCTGGGGGAATTGAACCCCCGTTGACGGGATGAAAACCCGTTGTCCTAACCACTAGACGAAGGAGACATATTACGTGAGCCGCACAGGATTCGGACCTGTGACCCACGCCTTAAAAGGGCGTTGCTCTACCAACTGAGCTAGCGGCCCATATACAACATGGAGAAATTTAACAAAATTCAGATAAGTAGTCAACTGTATTCTGAAAAATAATTTGAAAATTTTTAAATTTCATAAGTCAAATCTGTTAATTCTCTATATTATATATATTTATTAATTTTAGTTTATAACCTTGAATCCTTTGTCAGGATTGAGCTAACACCCTGCTCCTTTACTCTCTTGTAGTCTGCGAGGTTTTTCCTCAAGAGCTCTGGAGTGTTCAATCCATATGGGCACTTAGAGAGGCACAAACC
>JAGBWX010000022.1 GCA_017629575.1 Spirochaetales bacterium
ATAGTTTTTTTGCCAATGTATCTCACACCTTTTTTGATAACTCGCAATTAGGAAAGGCAAATAAAGCGATATACTTAATTTTTATCTCCATTAGAGCATATCATTGCAAGGTGATATAAATAGTAGTAAGTGTTTCAAAAGACAAAAAATCTAGGATATTGGTGATTTCATTGAAGAACTACACAAAATGCATGGTTAAAACTTTGAAGAATTACACAAATAGCATTAGAAAAGTTTTGAAGAAATACATTTTTGATAAAATTGAGGTCATTTACCAAATTGAGGTTTTGAGTATCCCTATAGGTTAAAGCTTTACTTCTAACCAATCATTTTATCTATGCATGTTTTTGCAATGTTTCATTTATATGGCAAAATAGAATATAATGCATGGGAAGGAATAAGAGAGATGAAGTGGATTAAGAGGGAGATGGCTGAATTTAAGATATTGCTGAGATCCATTCCAGCAACAGTTGTCACACTCTTTGTTGTTAGCGTCATTTCTATGAATCTGCTCGCAAATAAGACTCTCTTGCAGCTTGAATGGATAGCTCTTGATGGTGGCATCTTGATTTCATGGCTCTCATTTATGTGTATGGATATCATAACAAAGCATTTTGGGCCAAAGGCATCCAATAGGGTCTCTGTTATGGCATCCCTGATCAATCTCCTGACTTGTCTAATATTCTTTGTTGCAAGCATCATTCCATCAAATGCTAACGACTATTCCGCCTTTGATTCCATCTTTGGGGGCACATGGTTTATTTTGATGGGAAGCACTATAGCATTCTTATCCTCTGCAGTAATCAACAATACGCTCAATTGGCTTATTGGCCTTTGCTTCAAGAAGAATCCAGATGGAAAGCTCTGCTATGCTACAAGGACATATGTATCTACATTCATTGGACAGTATTTAGATAACTTCATCTTCTCTATAATCGTATTTGTATTCTGTGCTCCAATATTTTGGGATGGCTTCCATTGGACAGTTTTGCAGTGCGCGATGTGCGCATTAACAGGTGCTCTTGCTGAACTTGTTATGGAGATTGCATTCTCTCCTGTAGGATATAAGATCATTCAGCAGTGGAAAGCTACATCAGTGGGAAAAGAATACCTTGAATTTATTGAAAAGGAGATAGAGCCATGAAGGTTTTGATTACAGGCACAGCTCAGGGGATTGGCAAGGCTATTGCAGAGCTTTTTTTAAAAAATGGCCATGATGTCTTTGGAATCGACCGTCAAGAGTCTACAATCTCCAACGCGCAATACACTCACTATGCAGTGGATGTGAGAGATAGGGATAATCTTCCTGTTCTTGAAGGAATTGAGATTCTCATCAATAATGCAGGAACTCAGAATGAAGCAGATATAGACATCAATCTCAAGGCTCTCATTTGGATTACTGAAAGATATGGCATCCAGAGCTCCATTAAATCAATTTTGAATATTGGTTCTGCTAGTGGTCATACTGGTGCTGAGTTTCCAGAATATTGTGCAAGCAAAGGTGGCGTAATTGCATACACAAAGAATGTTGCTATGCGAGTTGCACCTTTTGGCGCTACATGCAACAGCCTGGACCCAGGTGGGGTTTTAACACCTCTAAATGAGTGTGTTATCTCAGATTCTGAGCTTTGGGCAGAGATTATGGAAGAAACTCCATTAAAGAGATGGGCGAGTGCTGAAGAAATTGCTGAGTGGGCGTATTTCATGACTGTCGTAAATAGATTCTGCACAGGACAGAGCATCCTTGTAGATGGGGGAGAATCCATTAATTACAACTTTGTTTGGAAAGATTGAACATCCTTCCATTCTTGTTTGGGCCATTAAGGGCCTTGGACTATTTAAAACATTGAATTAAAAGAAGCTATTTGATACGATAGCAGAGTATGAAGCAGGAGACTATAGATAAGGCACTTCTATTCAGGGATGAAAGAAACTGGTCCCAGTTCCATAATCCTAAGGATCTTGCCCTCTCCTTGTCGTTGGAGGCATCAGAGCTCTTGGAACTATTCCAGTGGAAGAGCAGTGAAGAGGCTGTAGCGGTAAATGAGGCAAAGATGAAGGAAGAGCTTGCTGATGTGCTTCTCTACGCGATATCTTTTGCAGATAGGATGGGTTTTGATCTTGATGAGATTATCCTTGATAAGCTGGAGAAGAATGGCAGGAAGTACCCTGTAGAGCTTGCTAAGGACAGCAAAGAAAAATATGATGCTCTGAAAAGGGCACACAAAGAGGATAAATAGTTTTATGAGAAGCAGCCTGGAGGCGCAATTAGGATATCTTAGGTTCTCTATCGAATCTGAAGGCGAGGAGATGGGGGAAAGCAGAGAAGATACCTATTCGGAGATTCTATCTGAGGATGTTGATGTAGCAGAAGCTATTAGCAACTATGAAGCTAAGATGGGAATTTCCAAGAAGAAATCAAATTCTGACAATCTTTATGGTATTGAGGATGAAGAACTTCTTGGTGCAGTAGACCTAGCACTTTCAACAATCAGGACTGCAGAACTTTTCCTCTCACCTATCGAGATGGATTTTTCTGTAGACTATCTTAAGGAAATCCACAGAAGAATGTTCTCAGACATCTATGCTAATGCTGGCAAGTTTAGGTCTGTGTCATCTTCAATGCGTACTGAGTTTGCATCTCCAAATCAGATTGATAAGTTGGTTGACGACCTCTTTTGGAAGCTTGAGACAAATGCATTCCTGACCAAGCTAGAGGAAGATGATGATGAAGACTTCATCTATGAGCTGGCTTATGTAATGGGAGAGCTTGAGGCAATCCATCCATTCTATGATGGAAATGGCAGGGCAATCAGATTCTTCATCACACAGATTGCAGAGAAGGCTGGATATGCAATCAGATGGGATAGCGCGGATCCTGCACAGCTCTTAGAAGCATCAATTGCTTCAATCGATGGTGACTATCAAGCACTTGTCGATGTTCTTGATGAAGTAACCTTCCCTATCGAGGAAGACTAATATAGAAAGCTGGGAGACCAGCTTTTTTATTTTTGCCGTGATTCGCTACTTGTCTATCTTTCTGTTAGAAGGCATTAAAAGAAATCAGTGAAGACCTTATAAAGTACAGCTTTGATGACAAGATATCGACTATGGGGTATATTGTACCCATGAAATTAAGAAATGCTTTCTAGACAAAGAAAAAAGGAGAAACTACATGATTTATGCAAGACATATCTATATGCCTTATGTAGGAGATTGGAATTCTTCTCTTTCTTCTTGGGTAATCGTGAATCGTACATTATAGTCTAGGAGCACGCTCCTAGAGGGAGCGCATAAAATGTTATTAGATCATAGGCCAGTGCTCAGCTTAGAAGAGACTGGAAGCAATATAAAAAAACTTAGAATGGAAAAGGGTATATCTGTAAAGGAACTTCAGGGCCTTCTTGGCTTTGATAATCCACAGGCGATATACAATTGGGAAAGGGGGCGTAATATGCCATCGATAGACAACTTGCTTGTCCTCTCTGAAATTTTCGGAGTATCTATAAATGAAATAGTAGGTAAGAATTTCCTGAATGGGTTTCCCGCTTAATTCTTTAAAGCTAGAAGGCATTTTATCCTCAGTTGTCTGAGGATTTTTTTTATTGCAGAATATTTTCAAGTTTTAGAAGTCTTATCTTAATATCCATGCCGGAGCTAAAGCCCCCAAGATTGTCTTTGCCTAGAATCCTATGGCAGGGAACAACAATTGGAAGTGGATTTTTGCCACATGCAGAGCCTATTGCCTGATAGCCTTTTGAGCCAATCATCTCTCCGATATCCTTGTATGTGATAGTTTCTCCATATTTGACGGTATAAATAGCACTCCAGACCCTCTTCTGGAAATCTGTGCCCTTTATTTTGAGGGGTAGGTCGAATGTTTTGCGTTTGCCTTCCAAATATTCTTCTATCTGAGACTTCGCGCTTTTTGTTAGCAAGGAAGGGTTTTCTTCTAGATATGAGAAAAGGATGGCCACGATAAAGCCATCCTCCTCTACGATTGATATATATCCTATTTTGCTATTGAGTACGGAGACATTCACTAGCGTCTTACTCTTCTTTCTCTTCTCTTAGGATCAATCTTTACCTTAACCTTGTTTCTGATAAGGTAGCACTGGTGGATCTTCTGATTTCTCTGGAAGTCTTCGCCGATTGTCTTTTCAGTGATATCTTCAACATTGAACTTCTCGAGAACTTCTGGATCCATCTTGAACTTTCTGTAGTTGTTGCTGAAGATCAATACTCCGCCTGGTGCAAGGTGCATTGCAGCTGCTTCGATAAGTCTTCTATGGTCTCTCTGGACATCGAAGGAGTGTCTATCTGTTGAGTTTGAGAAGGTTGGTGGGTCACAGAAGATGAGATCGAATCTATCATATGTGTCCCAAAGCCAATCAATTGCATCTGCCTTATAAAGGAAGTTGCCCATTGTTGTTGAGTAGCCGTTGAGCTTGAGGTTCTGTTCAAGCCATGCAAGGTATGTGTTTGAAGCATCAACTGATACTGTTGATACTGCACCACCCTTGATAGCGTTGAGAGTTGCAGTTCCTGTATAGCAGAAAAGGTTCAAGAATCTCTTTCCGTCTGCCATCTCCTGAATCATCTTTCTAACAGGTCTGTGGTCAAGGAAGATGCCTGTGTCGAGATAGTCAGTGAAGTTGACATAGAATCTTACGCCATTTTCCTTTGCAAGGAACTGGTGGTTTGATGCTGCAAGGCGTGAGTACTGCTTGTTGCCCTTCTGCTGAGCTCTTGTCTTGACATGGATGTTCTCAATGTCGATGCCTGTAGCTCTTTCAGTGGCAAGGATGAGCTCGTTGAGTCTTCTTTCAGCTGTCTCAGGCTCGATAGTATCTGGAGCTGCATACTCTGAGAGTACAATCCACTTGCCTTCGTAGATATCGATGGCAGCCTTGTACTCAGGCATGTCTGCATCGTAGATTCTGTAACAAGTAACGCCTTCCTTTTCCATGATTGGAGTGATTGCGCTAATGTTCTTCATAAGTCTGTTGTAAGCCATCTCTGCACCTTCTGTAAGTGGTGCATTCTTTCTAGCTTCCTTCTTCTCAAGTGCCTTCTGGATCATCTTTTCTCTCTCTTCGTCTGTGAAGATGGAGTAGTGTGCTGCCTGGCACTGGATAGGGCCATTCCAGAGTGTGTTTGTTCTTTCTGGCTTCATGTCGATATTTGAAAGAAGCTCGCTGTTGCCTGTGAGGATTGTAGCCTTCCAGCCCTTGAATGACTCTGAGAGCTTTTCTCCAATTCCTGCATAGAGCTTGTCGATGTCCCTGATTCTCATTCTCTCGCCGTAAGGTGGATCCATTACAACGTGTCCGCACTCAGCTGGTGCTTCAGGAAGATTGAGGAAGTCCTGGAATGAGAAACTGATGAAATCATAGACGCCAGCCTTCAATGCTGCTGCCTTTGAAATCTCTACAGCAGTTCTTGAGATGTCTGATGCATAGATCTGGATGTCTCTATTATCGAGAGCTTCCTGTCTTCTTTCCTTTGCCTCTCTTCTGATTTTATCTAAGAGTTCAGCATCAAAGCCAGGAAGAGATTCGAAAGCATAAGGTCTCTTTCTCAAAAGGCCAGGAGCTGTGTCTGTTGCCATTAAAGCAGCTTCAACAGCGATTGTGCCTGAACCGCAGAATGGATCGTAAAGTGGTGCTGGATTTCCTTCCATGACACCCTTCTTCCACTCTGTTCTATAAAGGAGAGCTGCAGCAAGGTGTTCCTTGAGAACAGCATCTGTCTGCTCGCCTCTGTAGCCACGCATTGAGAGGTTTTCGCCTGAGAAGTCAGCGTACCACTTTACTGTGTAGCCATCGATATGGATATGTACTGTGAAATCTGGATTGTCAATCTCGATATTAGGTCTCTTGTCGTCAAATCTTGCCTTGATTCTCTGGCAGATTCCGTCCTTAACCTTGAGTGCTGCATAGTGGCTGTTGTTGATCCAATTGCAGTTCTGAGTTGTACAAGTTACCTTGAATGTCTTTTCGGGAGTGAGATAGTCCTCCCATGGAAGCTCTTCTGTTGCTTCAGAGAGCTCGTCGTCTGTCTGAACATCGTCATCGATGAAAAGACCGAGAAGAAGCCTTGAGGAAATTCTGGACTCAAAGCAAAAACGATAACCAACCTCTAAATCTCCTGAAAATTCTACTCCGGAGGAGGTGATTCTAACATCATCGGAGCCAGCTCTTCTGGCTTCCTCTGCTACCAAGTCTGTCTGGTTTGCCGCGCTCGTTGCGAAGAAAATCATTTACTACTCCCTGAAAAGCGTTTCCACGTCGCTTTTCGAATAACTATACTTTGTACCACAGTTGAAACACTCTAGAACAAGTGGGAACTCTCCTAATAGAATATCTTCCTTTTCCTTCTGTGGCAGGCCTTTAATATAATCTGAAAAAGCTTTTTCTGAACAGGGGCAAGAGAAGCCAATCGGTGAATGTTCCAAATGTTTGACGTCATTGTCCGCAAATTCAGCAAGGATATACTCCTTGATTGACTCACCCTTTGAGAGAGCCTCTCCAAGGTGCCTCAATTCCTTAGACTTCTGCTGGAGGATTTCGAGCACGCTGTCCTTGCATCCAGGGAGAGCCTGAATGAAGATTCCGCCTGCTCCGATTACTCTTCCTTCGGTATCGAACTTCATTGAAAGATAGAAGAGGGAAGGAGTCTGCTCTGACTGCTTGTAGTAGAGAGCGAGGTCGTTTGCAAGGTTGCCGTACTCCATCATAATCTGTCCTGAGAAAGGAGTCTTAGAACCTTCGAGCAGCTTTGTGATTGTTAAGAAGCCAGGTCCATAGATATATGTGGTATCGAGAGATGTGAGAGGCTTTTCGAGTGGGATTGGATTGTTTGTAAGATATCCTCTGATAGCACCGCATGCCCAAGATTCGATGAACATGCCCTTAACAGGTCCTCCGCATTCGATAGAAAGCTGGATTCTGTCATTGCCCTTTACCTGAGCAGAAAGAAGGGCACCTGCGATGTAGCCCTGTCCAAGCATATATGTTTCAAGAAGCCCTGTATTGTGGCTTGCTCTCATTTCATTGACCATTGTTGTACATGCAACTGCAGATAATCTTACGCTTTCGTTCTCCAAGAGAAATACTTCTCTAGTGTCTGCTGGCAGTGCATTGATATGCTCCAAAAGAGCTATGTCTAAAATAGGTGTCTTTTTCATGGTTTGAATTTTCGCCTAAGAGAGTTTTTTATTCAAGATGGAAAGGCTGTGTCTCGCTTCAACGAGGATAAGTATTGCGAGATTTCTTAGTTTAGTTATGAATAAAAGACCATCGTCTCAATTTGGAGCTATGCGCCGTAATCTATTGCACACAAAATGTCATTGATTTGCTGGATATCTTGAATGTTCATTTAAACTACACCTTGGCTATAGGCTTTTCTGTGGGCAAACATAGTTAAAATAGTTATATTTACAGATAGAGGCAAAGTATTAAATGGCAAGGAAAAAAGCATCTGTTTTTTTTGCGCTTATGCTTTCATGCATAGTATTGAGCGCTGTTTCATTGGACGATATAGCAAATAGTGCGATGGAGAATAATCCATCATACAGAAACATGGTTTTAAGCTATGAAAACGGTGTTCTCTCTCTAAGAGAGCTAGACCTTGAGGATCAGATGGTTTGGACAGTTTCTGGTGAGGTTAATCCTCTTGCAAAGAATGTTGCCGGTGTTCCGATTGCTCTCAAGGATGGTGAATATGGAATCTCAATTGCACCAAGTGCAACCCTTACCCTTCCAAATGGCAATACAAAGATCAATGTCAGCTCTATTTATGCAATGGACTATAAGAATAACTACAATGTCATTTCTCCATCTATTTCTGTCAATCATAACTTTGACTTCTCTGGATTTGACAAGAATTATGGAGAGGATTTGAGCTACTCTAAGCAGGATCTCTCTTTGAATCTTTCCTATAGCGAAAGCCTAATCTCTTTCAGAAAGAGCATTATATCAACAGTTTCCCAGCTCCTTACGCTTGAGAATACAATCGAAAGCTCTGCAAGAAGCTTAAGTAAGAGTGAGAAGTCTCTTTCTGACATTGAAGCTCTTGGAACACTCTCTAAGGACTCTGCCTCATACAAGAATCAGGTCAACCTTATTGCCAGCGCTAAAAACAGCCTTGATAACCTCAAGCGCCAGCTTGAGAATGCAAAGGTAAGCTTCAAGAACCTTACAGGCCTTGATTGGACAGGTGTTGATGATCTTGAAAAGCCTCTTCTTGAAATCCAGATTCTTGAAGGTGGAAATACAGAGGTATATCTCAAGGCTCTCGACATCGATATTGCACAGAACAGTTATGATGCAACCTACGCAAGCCTCAATCCATCAATGCTTGCCGCAAGTGGAACTGTTTCAGGTGGCTATACAAATAGCAATGCAACTGGAGGAAAGTCTGCTGGTACGCTGAATATCTCAGGTGGAGCTACTTACTCATCCTCATCTTGGAGTGTAGGAGCAAGACCATCAATCAGCTTCGAGTTCCCATCCTCTGGGGATACCAAGACTACTCCTTCTTTGACAATTTCTGGTTCATGGACCAATGGAAAGTCTGATGAAAGCCAGAGCATTACGCTCTCAAAGCTTCAGAACAACATTGTTACTGCAGAGAACAACTACTATAACGCACTTACTAGCTACATCCAGGAAGGCCAGAGCCTCATTCTCAAAATCATGCAGTGGGAGAACAAATGCTCAGAGAAGCTTGAGAATATTAGCTATCTTGAGACTGTGTATGATACTCAGAGCCAGCTCTTTGAGTTGGGTCTTGCTACTCAGACAGCAAAGGATGATGCCTTGTTCAATTTGGACAATGCAAGAAAGGAATGGAAAATCCTGATGCTTGAGGGTGAAAGCCTTAAGTGCGACTTGAGCTCCTATGCTCTTTAATTTGGAGGTTAGAAATGGAAGATAAGAATAGAACGATGACAGAATCTGAAATTCAGGAAAAGAGACTTAGAGATGCAGCTAGGGCTAGAAAGAGAAGAAAGGCCTTCAAATCCTTCTTAATCTGGGTAATCATCATTGGCGCAATCATTGTGTCATTCAGCTATAGTATGGCAAGAAAGAAGAGAGTTGAAGCTGAGCGTGCAGCGATGATGAATCAGGTCACTGTAATTGAGGCAGTTGTTGAGGAGAGCGTATATACTCAGACTATCGACCTCTCTGGTCATGTTGAGCCAAATGATATTCTCCAGGCTAAATTCAGATCCACAGGTGCTATCACAGGAGTCTATGTAAAGGAAGGTGAATACGTCAAGGAAGGTCAGCTCTTGGCTTCCATCGATAATACATCTCAGCTTATCTCCCTTCAGAATATTCAAAACCAGATTGATGAGGCTAGACTCAATGGTGCTGTAAAGCAGCTTCAGCTTTTGGAGCTCCAAAAGAAGAATGCTGAGAATAATCTTGACTATACAAACCTTTATGCTAACTTTGATGGCGTTGTAGCTAGTGTTGGCGTAGAGGTCAATGGCTACTCTGAAGCAGGTGCTGCTGCTGTTACAATCATCGATAGGTCTAAGCTTAAGGCTACTGTCGAAATTGACGAGATTGATATGAAGTACGTGTACGAGGGACAGCCAGCATCCCTCAGCTTCGACTCTCTGCCAGGAGTTGAAGTTGATGCATATGTGTCATATATCCCAATGCTTGGTAGATATACAAACCAAGGCATCGGCGTTGTTGATGTAGAGCTTACAATCGACAATCCTCCAGAGAATCTCATCCCAGGCTTCACATTTGAAGGCTCAATCGAGGTTCAGGGCGATGTATCAATGCTTATTCTCCCATCAGCTGCTGTTACAACAGAGCGTGGTGGCCTCACTACCGTAAATCTCAAGCTTGGCGATGGAAGCACTGAGAAGAGAACCGTAAAAGTTAAATACCTTGGTGAAGGCCTTTGCCAGATTCTCTCAGGCCTCGAAGCTGGTGATGTCGTAACTTACGAACAGGTAGGTGGACTTCTTGCAATGATGGAAAGCGCATTCGGCTTATAATCTAAGGATGGTGACACTTGTCTGAACATGTAATCGAGCTTCAGGATGTAAGGCGCTTCTATGTTGTCGGAGATTTCGTCGTCAAAGCGCTTGATGGCGTAAGCCTCAAAATTCCTAAGGGAGCTTTCACTGCAATAATGGGACCCTCTGGTTCCGGAAAATCAACAATGATGAATTTGATTGGCTGCTTAGATACAGCCACTTCAGGCTATATCTTCATCGATGGCGTTATGACAAATGACCTCGATGAGGCAGAGCTTGCCTTCATCAGAAATCAGAAGATTGGATTTGTATTCCAGTAGTTCAATCTTCTTGGAAGAATGAATGCCTTGGAGAATGTAATGACTCCGATGGTATATGCAAACTACTCTGCAAGAGAGAGAAGGGAGAGGGCTGAGTACCTACTTGAGAAGGTTGGACTCAAGGATAGAATGAAGCACCTTCCAAATGAACTCTCCGGTGGCCAAAAGCAGAGAGTTGCCATTGCTAGGGCATTGGTTAATGATCCTGCAATTCTTCTTGCTGACGAGCCAACCGGTGCTCTCGATACAAAAACTGGCGATCAGATTATGGGTCTTTTCACAGATTTGAACGAAGAGGGGCGCACAGTCGTAATCGTTACACATGACAGAGCTCTTGGAAGAAGGTGCCGAGACCAAGTTTATATTAAGGACGGGAGGATAGCAGACTACGATGTTTTTCGAGAATATTAAGCTAGCGCTCTCATCTATGTTTGCCAACAAGATGAGAACATTCCTATCCTTATTGGGTATCGTCATTGGAGTAGGTTCTGTAGTAGCTATCCTAAACCTTGGCGAGAGTGCCAGTGCATCTATTTCTGATTCAATGCAAGTTGGTGGCATTGATATGGTAAATGTGATGCCAATAGGATCAAATAGAGAGACTGCTATCCTTGACGAGGAGTTTTCTCAGAATTTTGTTAAAAATGTAGAGGGAATTAGCGTTGTTCTTCCAACTGTTTCATCATCTGCCACTGTTAGATATGGACAGGAGATTATGACCTCTTCAATAACAGGCGTTACCTCAGACTATTTTGAAGAAAACAATCTTGAGCTTTTGGATGGAAGATTCTTTTCTGCAGAGGATAATATCACACGCCGACAGGTTGTTGTTCTCGGTCATGATATTGCAGAGGATCTCTTCCCAACTGGCGGGGCTGTTGGAAACTACATCTCCATTTTCAGAAATCAGGCCAAGAAATATCTGGTAGTTGGTGTTCTTGATGAAAAAGATACAACAATTGGTTCTTCATACAACAATGTTCTATTCATACCATACAACACATATGACCAGAGATTTAGAAGCGTCAGCCAGGTAAGCTCATATATCATCAAGGTTTCAGAGGGATATAATTCAATCGATGTATCAAATAAGGTTGAGGACTATCTGGATACTGTTGTTGGAAGCAGCAACTACACAGTCTATTCTCCTGCTCAGATTGTAGAGATGGCAGGTGAAGTCACAACAATCTTTACAAGCTTCCTTGCTGCTATTGCTGCTATCTCGCTTGTTGTTGGTGGCATTGGCATTATGAACATCATGCTTGTATCAGTAATCGAGAGAACAAGGGAAATCGGCATCAGAAAGGCTTTGGGCGCAACACCAAAGACAATAAGGGGCCAGTTCCTTGTTGAGGCTATCACTCTGACATTGTTTGGAGGCATAATCGGCATCATATTCGGCGGCTTTGTCAGTTATGTAATCGTAAATGCCGCAGGCTGGGCCCTCACATTCTCTTGGACTGCCGTTGTTCTTGCTTTGGGTTTTTCAACCCTTGTTGGTGTATTCTTCGGTTGGTATCCTGCCATGAAAGCTTCAAAGCTCGACCCTATCGCAGCTTTGTCATATGAATAAAATTGTAAAAAACCTTCTAGGTGTGTCCTTTTTTCACATGTGTTATTATATTTAACTACAAGTGCACACTTAGGAGGGATTCATGTTTGGCCATACAAGACGAGGTGAGATAATTAATGTGATCATGCTCGTAACAGCTGTCTTTGCTGCCATCATGGTCCTTGTTGTCATGCTCTTTAAAACACAGTATGAAAGAGCCGATCTATATCTTGAAAATACAATTGAACGCGCTTATTCAAAGGTCTTGATTGCAGCCCAGGAAGGAGCAAGCGCCATTGAGCATGCAATGGAAGATGCTGGCGTCATTGGATTTGGATATTATACCGTAAATGGTGAGCCTAGGTATCTTTGGGGTGACAGTCTTCACAACGAGCTTCCATTCTCATTTTTTGAAAATACAAATGTTCCTTACTTCAAGGAGTCCAATGTAATTGGATACGATGCAGAGCTGGGCATCGTTGAATGTATTCGATACTTTAGCCCTGGAGCCACCAAGGAAGATTTCGATACCATACCATTTGATGTTCTTGCAGGCGATCAGACAAACTACGTCATATACATGTCACTCATGGGCTCAGAATACATAGCAAACGTCAGAAATCTAGGTGTCTGGGCAGCTATTGCGATGACAATCGTTGCTATCCTCTATGTCGTCTTTTTGTTCATTCTTCTCCAGAATATAAAGTTCCGCGATAGACTCAGGGAACAGGAATCTCTTGTTGCCCTTGGACAGGCTGCGAGGACACTCACCCATGAGATCAAAAATCCATTATCTGCGATTACTCTGCAGGCAGCTCTTTTGAAGAGAATAGCGCCAGATGAGATTCAGGAAG
The DNA here is from genome assembly GCA_017629575.1 of Spirochaetales bacterium. Classification (GTDB taxonomy): domain Bacteria; phylum Spirochaetota; class Spirochaetia; order Sphaerochaetales; family Sphaerochaetaceae; genus Ornithospirochaeta. The sequence goes on from JAGBWX010000022.1 coordinate 12,733, forward strand.
ACCTTCAAGTCATCACAAATGAATCTGAAAGGCTTTCAAGGCTTTCCTCTAAGATTGCTGATTTCTTGAGAAATCCAGTAGGTGAGAAGGAATTGATTAACCTTGAGTCCTTTGTAATGTCAATAATAGCTATAACAAATAAGGGTATTCCTTTTATAGTGGATTCTTCTGCTAGTCCTGAGAGCTTGATTATGTTCGATCCAGACCGCCTTAGGTCTGTAATCGAGAATGTCATAATAAATGCCATCCAAGCCAATGATGGCAGCATAGAGGGGATGGAGGTGGAACTCTCCTATAGCAAGAGAGAGAAGTCTTATGCCCTTGCAATCAGAGATAGAGGCTGCGGAATCAGCCCTGAGAATATGAAGAGGGTATTCAATCCATTCTTTACCACCAAGGTACACGGTTCTAGAATTGGCCTGTCTATTGCCCGTCAATTCTTAAAGGCATCCGGTGGAAGCCTATCCCTTGAGCCTAGAAAGGATGGTGGAACAGAGGTTATCCTCTATTTCAAGAAAAATGTATGAGGAGGCGAGTGTGAGAGTTCTTATTTGCGATGATGAAGAAAATATCAGAAACCTGCTTGGAAAGTACCTCATATTGGATAACTTTGATGTTGAGAAGGCCGATAACGGCGTTGAAGCTCAGCGCCTTTTGAGAGAGTCAGATTTTGATGCAGTTGTTGTTGACCTTAAAATGCCAGGCATGGACGGCATTCAGCTTATGCACTGGATGCGTGACGAAGGCTATAAGATTCCAATAATAATGGTTAGTGCCCATGGCGAGATTAGTGACGCTGTCAAAGCTTTAAAGCTTGGCGCATATGACTATATTGAAAAGCCTTTCGATCCTGCAGATATTGCAAGTATGCTCAGAAATTTGATGGACTCGCACGATATCATCGACTACGTCGAGAAATCCAAGAGAATTAGAGAGATACAGTCAACATTCCTTGGAGATAGTCCTGAAGTCAAGAAAATCAGAGAGGTTATCAAGAGAATTGCTCCATCTACAGCAACTGTCCTGATTACAGGAGAGTCTGGAACTGGCAAGGAAGTTGTAGCAAGAGATATCCATTCTCAGTCAGCTGTCAGCAATGGTCCATTTGTTGCAATCAACATTGGAGGCGTTCCAGATAATCTTCTCGAATCTGAGCTATTTGGATATGAAAAAGGAGCCTTCACCGGAGCTGTCGGAAAGAAGGTCGGCATGTTTGAACTAGCATCTGGTGGAACTCTATTTCTAGATGAGATTGGTGATATGCCATTATCTCTCCAGGTTAAGATTCTTAGAGTTCTCCAAGAGAGAAAGATTACTCGCCTTGGTTCGACTGTGCCTATTCAAATGAATGCCAGAATCGTTGCGGCTACAAACAAGAATCTCGATGAGATGGTTAAGAAGGGGCTTTTCAGAGAAGATTTGTACTACAGACTCAATGTTGTCAGAGTTCATATCCCACCTCTGAGGGAAAGAAAAGAAGATATTCCAGTCCTGTCTGCAGCCATTCTTGCGAAGTACAACGAGATGATGGGGACAAACGTAAAAGGATTTTCCCCTGATGCAATAGGTGCCATGAAAAAACATGATTTTTATGGTAATGTAAGAGAGCTTGAGAACGTCATTGAACGCTCCATGATCTTTGCAGATGGTCCTGTTATCGAAGTCAGGGACTTGGACCTCAGACCATCGGTCTTCCATACTGTTGAAGAAGAGCAAAAGAAAGAGCAGAATCCTCAGACTGAAGAGAGAATCAGCCTCAGAAATGCTGAGAAGAATGTTATAATACATGCCCTTCAGAGATGGCATGGCAATAGAACAAAGGCCGCGGAGGAGCTAGGGGTTTCAAGACGAACTCTAATCAGCAAGATTGCTGAATATAACATCGACTTATAGGTCGAAAAGGTAGGTAACACATGAAGAGATTACTAGCTATATTAGTATGTGCATTAGCACTCGTTCCTGTTTTTGCCCAGGGCTCAAAAGAAGGCTCTGGCTTCACTGAATCACCACTTTTCAAAGAACCAACAAGCGTTAACGTTGCAGCTTTAAAGGGACCAACAGCAATGGGTATGGTAGGTCTCATGGAAGAAGCTGAAAAAGGTCCAGTAAATAGAAATCAGTATGCATTCCGCTTGGAAGCTGCACCAGATGCAATCGTTCCTCTCCTTGCTAAGGGCGAGGTAGACATCGCATGTATTCCAGCTAACCTTGCTGCTGTAGTTTATAACAATACAGATAAGATTCAGGTTCTCGGAATCAACACTCTTGGTGTTCTCTATATCTGCCAGAATGGTGGCGAAGATATAGTGAGCGCAGAAGACCTCAGAGGAAAGACAATCTACTCTGCAGGCAAGGGTTCAACACCTCAATATGCACTTGAGACTGTTCTTGCAGGCTATAATCTTGAAGTTGGCAAGGACGTATTCATTGAATGGAAGAGCGAGCACGCAGAGTGCGTAGCAGCTCTTGCACAGAATGGAAAGGACGGAAAGGCAGTTGCTATGCTTCCTCAGCCATTTGCTACAACAGCAATGATTCAGAATGGAGACATCAAGATTGCGCTTGATCTCAATGACCTTTGGTCAGATCTTTCTGGAACAGCACTCGTAACAGGTGTTACAGTTGCAACTAAGAGCTTCATTGCTGAGAATAGAGCTGCTGTTGACCAGTTCCTCAAGGACTACAATAGATCTGTAGAACTCGTAAATAGCGACATCGATCAGGCTTCATCTCTCATCGAGAAGTTTGGCATCATCAAGGCTGCTGTTGCAAAGAAGGCTCTCCCATATTGCCAGATTGTTCTTATCACTGGCGATGAACTCAAAGCATCCCTTGATGTATATCTCAATGCTCTCTATGCTCAGAACCCTAAGAGCGTAGGTGGAAAGGTTCCTGGAGATGCTTTCTACCTCTAAGAAGGAATTAATTAGGCTAGGAGCCATAGCATTTTGGCTCCTAGTTTGGCTAATAGCTTCTCTCCTCATTGGAGAGGAGCTTTTTCTGCCTTCACCAATCAAAGTAATCCAGACTTTGGTTCACCTCCTTTCTGAGAAGATGTTCTGGTCCTCAATTCTTTTTTCGATAGAACGCGTGGCAATTGGCTTTATCCTTTCGCTGGTGATGGCATTGTTTTTTGCACTTCTGTCATATCGCTATAAGTGGTTTGAGCTTCTGATCGAGCCGATGATCAAGACAATCAAGGCAACTCCTGTTGCTTCTATCGTCATCCTCATCCTCGTCTGGATCAGCAGCAGGAACTTATCTGTCATCATCTCGATGCTCATAGTCCTTCCAGTCATATATACAAATGTTTTGGAGGGCCTCAGAGCTACAGATAAGAGTCTGTTGGAGATGGCAGATGTCTATAGAATTAAGATGCTCAAGAGAGCAAGGCATATTTATTTACCTTCTGTTGCTCCGTACTATCTTTCAGGCATGAAGATTGCATTGGGCCTTTCTTGGAAGAGTGCCATTGCAGCAGAGGTTATCGGAATGCCAGATGGTTCCATTGGTGAACGCCTTTACGAAGCGAAGGTCTATCTTTCCACTCCTGATTTGTTTGCATGGACGCTTGTGATTATCGTCCTTGCTATAGTCTTTGAACGCATAATGCTTCGTTTGTCTGAGTTTATTATTGAGAGGGTGGCTAGATGATTGCAGATATAAGATATAAGGCATTCGGTGATAAAGTCATCTTCAATAATTTCAAATTGGAAATTCCTGAGGGAGTTACAATAGCTATCGAAGGTCCATCTGGAAAGGGTAAGACAACTCTTTTGAGAATCCTTTCCGGCCTTGATAAAGACTTTGACGGAGCTATTGAGAATATGCCAAAGAAGCCAATCATCCTCTTCCAGGAAGATAGGCTTGTTGAGACAATTTCCTTGGAGTCAAATCTATTGATGGTTTCTGATGATAAGGAAAGAATCAATTATCTATTAAAGGAGCTTAGGCTCGATGGAGAGCTTAAGAATAAGATTTCTTCATTCTCTGGCGGAATGAAGAGAAGAGCCGCTATTTTGCGCGCACTTCTTGCAGATTGTGATGCATTGTTCCTCGATGAGCCATTTAAGGGTCTTGATGGAGCACTTAAGGAGAGCGTTGCAGCATTGATCAGGAGAGAGAACAAAGGCAAGACACTTATTCTCATTACTCATGATAGAATAGAGGCTGAACTATTAAATGCCGAACTGTTTATCAATCTATAAAGGGAGGACAATATGTCAGAAAAGAAGCTTCCACATTGGGATCTAAGCCCAATCTATCCAGGACCTGAGTCCGCAGAATTTGAGAATGATCTCAAGAGAGTATTTGAAATTTCAGCAAAGCTAGAAAAGATCTCATCAGATCCTTCTGTTCCAATTATTGATATCCTTAAGCTCTTTGACGAAGGCGCTGCAGTAGCAATCACAGTCGGAGCTTATTCACACGCACTCTACTCAACAGATGCATCAAATGCAATCTACCTTAAGGCTATGGGAAAGGCTGAGGAGGCAGAGGTTGCACTCTCAGCAGCTCAGGATGTACTTATCTTCAATGTAGCTAAGAGAGCAGATGAGTTCTCAGCTCCAGAGCTTGCTCCATATGCACTCTTCTTGAACGAGATCAAGGTTCTTTCAGAGCACCAGATGAGTCTTGAGGAGGAGAAGCTGGCAGGTGAATTCTTGAGAGTTTCTGCATCTGCTTGGTCAAGATTGCAGGGCTCTGTAACCTCTACTATCTCAGAGGGCGACAAGACCCTCATCGAGCTCAGAGGTATTGCATCTTCAGCTGACAGAGCTGCAAGAAAGGATGCATTTGAGCGTGAGCTCAAGATTCTTGAGGAGCATCAGGTAGCTATCGCATCTGCTTTAAATGGCGTTAAGGGCACAGTACTCCTTCTTGAGAAGAGAAGAGGCTGGAACGATCCTCTTGAGAGATCTGTATTTACATCAAGAATCACAATGAAGGCGCTCAATGCTCTTATTGAAGCTCTTGAAGATTCAAGAGAGATGTTCAGAGAATACCTCAGAACAAAGGCTAAGCTCATGGGTGTTGAAAAGCTCGAGTTCTATGACCTCTTTGCACCTGTTGGAAGCGCAAGCAGAGAATACTCATTCCAGGAAGGCGCAGAGCTTGTCTACAATGCTTATAACTCATTCTCTCCAGAAGCTGGTGCATTCATCAGAAATGCTATCGATAACAACTGGATTGACGCAGAGCCAAGAAAGGGCAAGAGAGGCGGTGCATATGACACATCATTCCCACTTGTTGGCCAGTCTAGAGTCTTCATGAACTATGATGGTTCATATGATTCAATCTCAACACTCGCACATGAGCTTGGACATGCATATCATGACAGCATGGTGAAGGACCTTCCTGTATCACAGGCAGACTACCCAATGACTCTTGCTGAGACTGCCTCTATCTTTGGCGAGAACCTCTTATTTGAAGATGTAATGGCAAATTCCTCTAAGGAAGAGCAGCTTCCAGTTCTCGAGCAGTATGTTCAGGGCGCATGCCAGGTATGTATCGACATCCTTTCAAGATTCTACTTCGAAAGAGAAGTATTCAAGAGAAGAAAGAATGGAGAGCTCACTGCAGCAGAGATGTGCGAGATTATGCTTAAGGCACAGGAAGATACATATGGCGATGCAATTGGAACAAAGCATCCATACATGTGGGCTGTAAAGAGCCATTATTATAGCGAGGGATTCTCTTTCTACAACTATCCATATGCTTTTGGACAGCTCTTTGCACTTGGTCTCTTTGCATCAAGAAACGATGTTGCGGACTTCCCTAAGTACTATAGAGACATCCTTAGATCAACTGGTTCAAAGACTGCTGTAGAAGTAACAGCAGCAGCTGGAATCGATATCGAGGATAAGGCTTTCTGGATGAAGGGAATCAACCTTATTGGTAGCTATGCGGAGAAGCTTAAAGAGTGGCTCTGATCATAGAAAAACTGGCATCGGGAGCACTTGGTGTCAGCCATATCAACGGGAAGACGGTATTTGTTGAAAATGCTCTTCCTGGCGAAAAAGTTGAAATAAAGATCAATGATGAGAAGAAGGGGTACATTATGGCCTCTTCTTCCGAAATACTTGAGAGGGCAGAGAATCGCATAGAGCCAATCTGCCCTTATTATGGTGTATGTGGTGGCTGCGATTTCCAGTTTGTAAGCGAAAAAGACTCTGCCTATCTCAAACAAGACATCGTAAAAGATAATCTTATGAGAATTGGACACATTGAATATCTTCCTGAATTTGAGTCCCCTGCCTATGGGGAAATGGAAGGATATCGTTCAAGATGTCGCGTCCATGTCGATTTGAAGACCAAGAAGCAGGGCTTTCTCAAAAAGGGTACAAACGAACTTTTTGACATCGATTTCTGTCCTGCATTGGAAAAAAAGCTCAATGGCCTTATTTCAGAGAAGGGTGGAAGACTCTTCAAGGAAGCAAGGTCTAGAATGTTCGAAAACAGGGTTAACAGAAACACAGGCTATGCAGAGGTTGCACTTTTCTCAGGAGACAAGGAAGTATCCTTTGGAAATAATCTTGTAGATATCGAAGTATCTGGCATTCCATATAAAGTGAGTGCAAATGTATTCTTCCAGTCAAACCCTAGAGTTCTGCCAAAGCTATTTGATTTTGTAAAGGAACACACTATTGGCGATAATGTCATGGATCTTTATAGTGGCGTTGGAACTTTCTCTGCACTCTTTGAAGGTTCTGGAAAGACTGTCTATGCTGTTGAAAGACAGAAGGAGTGTCTTGCACTTGCAAGAATAAATGCTCCGAGCGCTATCTCTTTCTCTGATGATGTTGCTATTTGGGGCAGAAAGTCAGGAAGACATGTAGACACTGTTATTGTAGATCCTCCTAGAGTTGGTCTCGATAAAGGAGTTCCTGAGATGATCTCATCTTGGAAGCCTGAGAGAATAATCTATGTATCCTGCAACAGTGTTACAGCTGCTAGAGACCTTCCTTTGTTCACTGGCTACAGAATCGATAGAGTGAAGGTTTTTGACTTCTACCCAGGCTCAAGCCATGAAGAGATTGCTGCTGTGCTTGTTAGGGCATAGGAGAAATGCAGCTGCTCATGAGAGCTTCTTTTGAGACGATCTCGAAATCAAGAATGTCTTTCTTTATTTTATTGAAGTTATCATTCTTTTCATTTGTTCCAGGTTTTAGGTAAAGTCCTCGATTTATTTCTATCATGATTGAGCTCACATTAGCATTTTTTCCATAGTGCCTTAGAGGCGCAATGGAGCCTGAATATGGATAGTTAATCGCTGTTTTGTATCCTTTGTTTTCAAAATATTCCAAAGCCAAGGATGATAGACTTTTGGGGGTATGGAAATCATCTGTTCCTATGCATATGTCCGGCCTGTCATTAGATTGCTCCATCTCATATGGCAATGGGACGGAAGAGAATGAGTGGCAGTCTATGATCAAGGCCTTTTTCCATTCAATAAGAGCTTCTTCGGTCGTATCTATAAGCTTGATATGGTGTGGAGCATAGTAGCGCCACAGAGCTTCATCCTTTAGAGTGGTAGTCTCTTTCTTGATTCTTTGCTTCTTCGAGCCATGGGTATAGAAAAATCCCATCCCTCGCTTTGCCATTGGCTCATCTTCATCGTGAGAGAACCTTTCTGTGTCGCAAACAAGTCTTGATACTGGCGCAATTATTGCCTTGCCGATTCCTTGATCAAAAAGTTCATCGGTGTACCAATCTGTCATGTTTAATAGCTCTTGGTATAGTTCTGGTTCTTCGATTGTGAACAATTTCTTAAATGGAGCGGGAATTACTGTGGATGAATGCGGTATGTTCAAAATAATGGCAGATGCCATATAGCCTCCTTTAGAAGGTATGTTTTAAGACGGCCTTCAAGCAGATACAAATCCCGTCTAGCAGAGAAAGTATAACAAAGAATTTTTAATGGATAAAGCAGGACCTTTGCAACGCTCTTTCTCGCTGTTTTCAGCAGAACAATATGGCTCATTGCGATTCCTTAGGCAACAATCCTTAATACATATATGCTGATAAAAATAACTCATCCATTCTTGCTTTCATAAGGATGAGCCCATTATTAGAATTTAATTGTATTTTGCCTAACAGTTGAAAGCAAGAATTTCATAGGAGTTGTTAGGAACACGCCTCTTTTATACATAATTGCACTTGTATAGAAGAATGGCTCCTGTAGTCCAATGTAGCGGATATCCTTTGAGGAGAAGCTGTAGTTCTTTGGACAGAATCCAATTCCGAATCCATTTTCAACGAAGATAAGGGATGAGAATGTTCCCTTTGTCTCAACCGTTTTCTTTGGAGAGAAGCTGTGCTGAGCAAAGAATCTATCCTCAACAGCTCTCATTGATGTTGTCTCTCTGAGAAGAACGAAGGCGTCATTTTGCAACTCTTCTAGTGAAACTCTATAAGATACTTCAGATGGAGTTTCACTTCCGAAATTAAATAGTCTATGAGAAGAATGGACCGCAAGAACTACTTCCTCATCAGAAATAATAGTATGGGCAAGCGCCTCATCTCTTTCTGGGATAGCATAGATTCCCAAGTCAATCTCATCATTTTTGAGCATTCTTCTTAAAATCTGTGCAGGGAACTCGACAATATCTACATGGAGATCAGGGAATCGCTCGTAAACAATAGGAAGAAGCTTTCCGAGATATCTTTGCGTTCTTTCTCCTGTAACACCTATAGAGATGGACATGAATTTACTCTTGCTTATATCGAGGATCTCTCTGTCTATGTTGTTCGCAATTTCTTGGATTTGCTTTGCGCCAGCAAGGTAAATCTGCCCAGCTGGGGTCAATTTCAAAGTATTGTTTTTCCTAGTAAATAACTTTGTCTTGTAGCTATCTTCTAGTTTTGATAGGAATTTGCTCATTGCAGGCTGCGAGAGATAGAGTCTCTCTGATGCTCTAGTTAGGTTGCCTTCTTCCGCAATTGCTACAAAGTATTCTATTTCCTTGAGTTCCATACAAATAATACTAATACACAATTTTAGTTAAATAAAAAATA
>JAGBWX010000023.1 GCA_017629575.1 Spirochaetales bacterium
CACTGGTGAATCTGTTCCATCCCAGAAAACTTCTGATACTCTATCACTAAAAGATGGACAGGATGACATTGGCCTTGGAGACAGGGCAAATATGGTATACATGGGATCTGCAATTGTATATGGCAGAGCAGAAGTTGTTATCACAGCAACTGGCATGGATACAGAAATGGGCAAGATTGCAACTGCCCTTGAAATGGCTGCAGATGGAGAAACTCCTCTCCAGAAAAAACTTAATCAGCTTTCAAAATTCTTAACTTGGGCTGTTCTAGGTATTTCTGTCTTTATCTTCATAGTCAACATTGTAAGAATGGCGCTTGAAGGCGATGTACACCTCAATGGTGTCCTTGATATCTTCATGGTTGCTATCTCTCTTGCCGTTGCCGCAATTCCAGAGGGCTTAGCTGCAGTTGTAACTATCGTTCTTTCAATGGGCGTTACAAAGATGAGTAAGCAAAATGCAATCATCCGTAAGCTCACAGCTGTAGAAACACTTGGATGCACACAGACAATCTGCTCAGATAAGACAGGAACTCTCACTCAGAACAAGATGACAGTTGTCGATGAATATACAGACAACAAGATTCTTCTTGCTGAAGCTATGGCACTCTGTTCTGATGCATTCTTAAATGACAGCATGCAGGCAGAAGGAGAACCAACAGAAGCAGCACTTGTCAACTATGCATATAAGAACAACATCAACAAGAATGAGCTAGAGAAGGCAGAAAAAGAAAGAGTTGCAGAAGCACCATTCGATTCAAACAGAAAGATGATGTCAACTATCCACAAGGATGGAAATGCATTTATTCAATATACAAAGGGTGCTCCTGATGAAGTTCTCAAGAAGTGTACAAAGATTCTTTCAAATGGTTCAATTAAAGAACTCTCATCAAGCGATAGAGAATCAATATTGAAGGCAAACAAAAAATTTGCTGACAATGCATTAAGAGTTCTTGCTGGCGCATATAAGCCACTTGAGAATGTACCATCTGATATATCTCCTGATGCAATAGAAAACGACCTCATCTTCATTGGCCTTGTTGGTATGATTGACCCAGTAAGACCAGAGGCTGTTGAAGCTATCAAGGAATGCCATAAGGCAGGCATCAAGCCAGTTATGATTACAGGTGACCACAAAGATACAGCTGTAGCTATCGGTAAGGAACTTGGAATCGTAAAAAGCGAAAAAGAAGCAATTACAGGTGCAGATCTTGATAAGCTTTCTGATGAAGAACTTGCAAAATCCATTGATAAGTATTCAATCTATGCTCGCGTTCAGCCTGAGCATAAGGTAAGAATCGTTAAGGCATGGCAGGCAAAGGGTAAAATCACTGCTATGACTGGAGATGGCGTCAATGATGCTCCTGCAATCAAGAATGCAGATATTGGAGTTGGAATGGGCATCACAGGAACTGATGTAACAAAGAATGTTGCAGATATGGTTCTTGCAGATGACAACTTTGCAACAATCGTTCTTGCTGTCCAGGAAGGAAGAAGAATTTACGACAACATTAGAAAGGCAATTCAGTTCCTTCTCTCATCAAACCTTGCTGAAGTAATTTCTGTATTTGCAGCTTCAATGATGGGCTTTGAACTTCTCTCGCCTGCAATGCTGTTATGGATTAATCTCATTACAGACTGCTTCCCAGCTGTTGGCCTTGGAATGGAAGAAGCTGAGGTTGATATCATGAACAAGCCTCCTCGTGCATCTTCAGAGGGCATTTTTGCACGTGGTCTCGGTCTTAATGTTGGTCTACAGGGTGCATATCTGGCTGTAATTACAATTATTTCTTACATTATTGGTGAAATAATCCAGACAGGTTCTTTCTCAATGGTTACATCGGAAGATGGAATGACTATGGCATTCTTAACACTTTCACTATCCGAGATTTTCCATTCATTCAATATGAGATCAATGACAAAGTCTATCTTTAAGAACAATGGACATAACAAGTTCCTCTATGGAACACTTGTTGGTGCGTTCATCATGACAGTGCTTGTAATCTATGTTCCATTCTTGAGAAATGCATTTGACTTTGCACATATTTCAATTAAGGAATTTGTAATCGCAATCCTTATTGCTCTAACAATCATTCCATTCACAGAAATTACAAAGGCATTCCAGAGAAAGTCTCTAAAGAAAAAGGGATTAGCTGAGTAATCAAATATAATTACTAAATTGTAAGGCTGTACGGTATTTAATCGTACAGCCTTCTTATTTTCATTAACAATATAAATTCTAATTACACTAATTGATATAACAAATTCAATTAAGCAAATATACCATCCAAAGCCATCATCATAACAAAGCCAATTGCAGCTCCAATAACATTTAAGTTTGAATGCTCGCCTTTTGATGCTTCAGGAATCATTTCCTCAACTACAACATAGAACATTGCTCCAGCTGCAAATGACAAGAGATATGGAAGAACTCCTGAAATGCCTGAAACAAAGAAGAAGGCAATGATAGCAGCAATCGGTTCTACAAAGCCAGAAAGAGATCCAAGGAAAAATGCCTTGCTCTTGCTTTTGCCTGCCTGATACAGTGGCATGGCAACTACTAGTCCTTCTGGAATATTCTGTATTGCAATACCTATGGAAAGTGCCAAAGATTGTGCAAATGATACATTTGCAATCTGCTCAGCAGCACCAGCTCCTGCTCCAACAGCTAGGCCCTCTGGAAAGTTGTGAAGAGTTATTGCAAGGACAAGAAGTGCTGATTTCCCTAAGCAGCTTTTGCATCCCTCTGGCTTTTCATCGTTTAGATGTAGATGAGGTGTCAAATGATCTAAAAGAAGCAATAAGACTATTCCAAGAATAAATCCAATGCCTGAGTTAATATAACCGCCATCCTCAATAGCAGGCAAAAGAAGAGACCACATCAAAGCAGCAATCATAACTCCAGCTGCAAAGCCTAAGATTAACTTTTCAAACTTAGGATTCATTTCTTTCTTTAGAAAATAAACACCTAAAGATCCCAAGGCAGTACCAATGAACGGCATAAAGAAGATTAAAAATAAATTAGCCATTATTTCTCCTCTTTATCAAAAACATAAACAGGCTTCTTGCTATCTGAATAAGCAAAGCTGTCTACACCTTCATCAGAATTGATAACAATAGCCTCTCTTGATGCTTCCTTTACAGTGACAAGGTTTTTATCTGGGTCCAGGATTGTAACAACTCTAAGGCCTTTGTCTACTGTAACTGGTGCATAGATATCTGCATATGGGCACTTATAAAGCCTTGAAAGGAAAGAGTCAAAATCAAAAGTATCAAAAAGGATTGATGATGAAGATGCTCCGAAGTAGACATCCATGATGTTCTTTCCAATATTTCCAGACCAGCGTGAAATAGAATAGAGATGAAGGCCTGAAGTGAAGATTACATGACCTTCTCTCAAGGATGAAACTTCCAATCCCATGAGGTCTGTATAGAAAGTTGTTGATAAATCGATGTCATTAACTGCAAGAGCCAAGCCTTTGAAGAACATAGAAAACCTCTCTCTTTTTGATATCCTTAATCTACCATCTATTGGATGCCAAATCAAATATAAAAGAAAAAATGCAGTCCGAAGACTGCATTTGATGGTATTTAAACTCTTTTCTATTAACCGAGAAGGAGAAGTGAGAAAACGAGTGTGAAGAGAGCAACTGTTTCTACGATACCGATTACGATGAAGTAGTTAGCTGTACCCTTGCCTGTTTCAGCGAGAGCGTCAGCTGAAGAAGCTGCTACCTTACCCTGCCAAAGAGCAGAGAGACCAATAGCTGTTCCACCGAGAAGACCAACGAAGAGGCAGAGAAGAGCGTTAGCGCCACCCTCGAATGCGCTCTTGATGAAGTTCATGAGAAGGAAGCCATAGATTGTCTGTGTAAGTGGAGCACCAGCGAAACCTACGAGAATGAATGGTACTGGCTTACCAGCAGCATAGCACTTCTTCCAGCCACCAACTGATGCGAGTCCTGCCATACCAGAACCAAAACAAGAACCGAGTGCAGAAAGACAAAGTGCACAAGCCATTCCAACATAAGCTAAATTATTCATAATCAACTCCTTAGTTGTATTAAACAACGATTATTTATTATCTGCGACCTTTTTGCTAAAAGGATCGTATTTGTATCCACTCCACTCCATTCCGAGCTGATTGGAGAATTCGAGAACGTTAAGTCTTACGCCATGTACTACTACTGACAAGAGTCCCATTACAAGGTTGATCAAGTGACCAAGTACGAGAATCAAGATGCCAGCAGGGATTGCAAATCCGCCAAGCATTGGAGCTGCCATGTCATTGAATGACTCAGCAATTGCCAAGCTTGCCATACCTACTGCAAACAATCTGATATAGCTCATGATGTTTGAGAAGGCTGAGATTGTATCCAGGAATGTTGTAAAGAAGCCTGCAAGAGATGCTGTCAAACCCTTTACAAATGGGATTCCTGGTCCCTGTGCGTTGAAGCAGCAAACAAGAACGAAGCCTGTTGCAACTCCAGCGACAATCACCATCATTGGAGCATTCTC
>JAGBWX010000024.1 GCA_017629575.1 Spirochaetales bacterium
AAGGAAAGGCTAAACTTGGTCTCATCGAAGCTCTCAAGGGAACACTCAGCAAGGACTCGGACAGCTTATATAACGCACTCGTAACAATCAGAGACCTAACAATCCAGTTTGAAAAGCTTGGCTCTTGGGCATTCTTAAATTATTCTGCAGATTCAATGAATGCAGAGGTTCAGAGAAGAGCTGGCATCTTCAACGCAATTGAAGCTGAAGTTGACGAGAAGATGTCATTCTTCAATCCAGAGCTTCTTTCAATCTCAGATGAAGATATCGAAGCATGGCTCAGCGAAGACAGATTCGAGGAATTTAGAGTCTATGTAAGAAAGGCAAGAAGATTCAAGGACCATATCCTTTCAGAGAAGGAAGAAAGACTTCTTTCACTCTATTCACCTGTTGAGAACACTCACCAGCAGACATTCCAGGATCTCAATAACATCGACCTCTCATTCGGTGAAATCGATGGAGAGACTCTGACACATGGCAACTATTCAAAGTACATGCATTCAGATAGCGACGAGCTTAGAGAAAGAGCTTATAGACAGTACTATAAGGCATTCAATGACCATAGACACACTATCGCAAGAACTTACTCTGGTTCAATTAAGAATGATATCTTCATCTCTAAGGCAAGAGGCTATAACTCTTGTATTGAAAAGGCTTTATTCCCAGACAACATGCCAAAGAGCGTGTACACATCTCTGATCGAGAGCGTACATGAAGCATTCCCTCACCTCCACCGCTACTACAAGCTCAGAGCAAAGCTTCTCGGAAAGGACAAGCTCAAGCACTGGGATGTATATGTGCCAATGATAAGCTCTGTAAAATCAAGACATACATATGACGAAGCAGTTGCTCTCATCAACGAAGCAGTAAAGCCTCTTGGCGATGAGTACAGAACAACACTCGTCAACGGTCTTTCAAAGGACAGATGGGTAGATAGATACGAAAACAAGGGCAAGCGCTCTGGTGCATTCTCAGCAGGCTGCTACACAGGCAACCCATACATTCTCGTAAACTTCCAGGAAGAGGTTCTCAACTCAGTATACACACTCATCCATGAGGGTGGACACTCAATGCACTCATACTACTCTTCTCACAATAACCCATTCATGTGCTATGACTACACAATCTTCGAGGCTGAAGTTGCATCTACATTCAATGAAGAGCTGCTCCAGGACTACCTCGTAAAGAATGCAAAGTCTGCTGAGGAAGAAGCTTACCTTATTGCTAAGCACCTTGATGACATGGTTGGAACTCTCTTCAGACAGACAATGTTTGCTGAGTTCGAGCTTCTTGTACATGAAGCTGCAGAAAAAGGAATACCTACAACTATCGACTTCTTCAAGAAGACTTATAGAGGTCTTTTGGAAGCATATTTCGGCGACACACTCGAGTTCATCGAAGAAAGCGACCTTGAAGGTCTCAGAATCCCACACTTCTATAGAGCATTCTACTGCTATAAGTATGCAACAGGCCTCTCTGCATCAATCGCACTCTCTCAGAAGGTTCTCAATGGAGATGAAAAGGATAAGGAAGACTACCTTTCATTCCTCAAGTCCGGTGGTTCAGTATATCCACTCGAATCACTCAAGAAGGCGGGCGTAGACATGTCAACACCAGCACCTGTAAAGGCTGCAATGGAACTCTTTGCCAAGGAACTTGATAGACTTGAAGAACTTACTAAATAAGTTCTGCTCCTAGGGCTGAAATCAAGCCATTTTCAAGTATCAAAGAAACACGATAGCCGCTTTTCCTGCTATAGAGGGAGAGGCGGCTGTTTTCTTCTGCTGAGATGATGATATTTTCCATGGGAAGGATAGATGAGAGAAGAGGAACATAAGCAAGTGCAAAGGCTTCAGTATTCACTGTATATTCAGATAGCCATGCTTCAGAGAACTCTTCTCTGAAAGCTTTTAAGATTTTTTCCTCAACAGAGCCCTCTTCCACCTCAACAACTACCCTACCAAGGGAAAGCGAGGATGGAGCAATTCCTGCAAAAAGGGATAGTGAAAGGAAAATTGCCAAACCTAATGATAAAAGCCTCTTCATATTAGTGATTCTCTTTCTTTTTAGAAGTTCTTTCAACTAAGAATTTATGCTATGGTTGAAATATGAAAAGATATGAAATGCTAGAAATCCTGAATTCTGGTTTTTGCCACTCAATTAAAGATCCACTTTGGCAGAACATCCCCTTTACAAAAGAGCTTAAGGCCCTCATGGAGATAAGGGACGTACAGAAACTTGCCAGAATAAAGCAAAATGGACCTAGCTACCATATCTACCCAGGTGCTGTGCATACAAGGCTCAACCACTCCATTGGAGTATACTTCCTTGGTAGAGAAATCCTTCTCTCTATCGCAAAAAAGACAGATGGCTACTTGCCCTTCTCAAAAGAGGGAATTCTGAGCTTTCTTGCAGCAT
>JAGBWX010000025.1 GCA_017629575.1 Spirochaetales bacterium
CGACAAATGGAAATCTAAAACCTAATGGTCTTCCAAACAACGTCACACTATCTTATTCAATTACAGACTGGAATGGTGGGGATGCTGTAGCCAACGCAGGAATTACTGCAACTTGGTATGCAGATGATGTTCTCATAGGCACAGGCAATGACGTTAGCTATGTTCCTGTCAAAGATTCAACTGTAATCACAGCAGTATTCTACCAGGAAGCATATGAAGGAAGTATTGGATCTATATCAAAGACAATTGAATATTTAGTTCGACCATCGGCATCAGGCTTTGCTGAATATACACCGTAATAAGAAAAGGCACTGGGTAAAACCAGTGCCTTCTAGATTCACAGAAGATTACTTCTTCTTATGTCTGTTCATTCTGAGCTTTTTCTTTCTCTTATGAGTAGCAATCTTATGCTTCTTTCTTTTTCTTCCGCAAGGCATGAATGATGCTCCTTATTTCCAATTGGATTTTATGTAATTACCCGAACATTATCGTATTTTTATAGCGTTATCGTCAAGTGGGATACCTAAATTGTTTTTCATTACTTATTGAAAAGAAAATCTACAACGTCCCAACCCAGAGAATTTGTCTCCTTATAGAACTCTGTATACCCACATCTTGAGCAAATTACAGCTGTATAACGCTTATTCTGCACGTCAAAAAGCTTTGAAAAGTTGCCACCAGCTGTCTGAATTGTATCTCTCTCATAGTGAGTGCATCCGCACTTAGGGCAAATATACTGTCTCTTTTCAGGCATAATCACCTCCCAATTTGGTTAATGTGTGGGCTCTTCTCCAAGTAATAGGAGTAGTCCCCTTCATATACAGTCAGCTTTCCTTTATCTAGCTCAAATACTCTAGTGGCAAGCTCCTTAAGGAAATATCTATCGTGAGAAACAATTAAGACTGTTCCATCAAAACGTTTGAGGGCATCTAGGAGAACCTCTCTTGAGAGAATATCCAAGTGGTTTGTGGGCTCGTCCAGGACAAGGAAGTTAACTGGCTTTGAGAGAATTGTTGCAAGAACTACCCTGCTCTTTTCTCCACCGGAGAGAACAGAGATCTTCTTCTCTGTATCAGAGCCTGAGAAGTTGAATGCACCGCAGGCAGACATGATCTCACCTTTATCAAGATGAGGAAGTGCCTGAGCTACTTCTTCATAGATTGTATTGTCTGGATTGAGAAGATCAGATGAATACTGGCTGAAGTAGCCCATCTTGACGCTAGCACCGATCTTCGCCTCACCCTTTGTTGCCTCCATTAGAGATGCAACGACCTTTAAGAGAGAAGACTTACCTGCACCATTAATACCTGTAAGAGCTACCTTTTCAAGCCTTCTAAGGACAACAGATGCATTGGAAAATACATTTCTATCGCCATAGCTGACACCAAGATTATCGAGAACAAGCACCTGGTCTCCACTTCTTGGACATGGCTGGAACTCGATAGACATAACCTTTTCCTCAGGTGGAAGCTCAATTCTTTCAATCTTCTCAATTGTCTTGATTCTAGACTGAACAAGATTTGCATGGCTTGCACGAGCAGCAAAGCGTGCAATGAACTCCTCTTCCTTCTGAAGCATTGCCTGCTGCCTATTGTATGATGCAACGAGCTCACGTCTTCTGATTTCTCTTTCTCTGAGATAGAACTCATAGTTGCCCGAATAAGTTGTCAGAATTCCATTGGAAAGCTCAACTGTGACTGAGCATATGCTCATCATAAACTCTCTGTCATGACAGGTCATAACAAGAGCACCCTCATAGCTCTTTAGCCACTTTTCAAGGAAGATGATTGACTCTAAATCCAAGTGGTTGGTAGGTTCATCCATCAAGAGAACTTCAGGAGAAAGAATAAGAATCTTTGCAAGTGCAATTCTCATCTTCCAGCCGCCAGAGAAGTTATCTACCATCTCGCTCTGTCTATCTTCCTCGAAGCCAAGGCCTGTGAGAATCATCTTGGCATTCACATCAAGATTATATCCATCAAGAGCAATGAACTCAGTCTGGAGGTCGCCATACTCATCCATTTCCCTATCTGTAATCTCGCCAGTGCCCATCCTAGCTTCAAGCTCATTGAGTCTATTTGCTATTTCGGAAACTCTTCCTGCTCCAGATATAACCTCATCAAGCACTGTTCTTCCACTCATCTCGCCTACATTCTGTGAGAAGTACCCGATTCTTGCATTCTTCTTATCTGTGATGATATCGCCAGATGATGGAGAGAGCTCCTTCACAAGGAGCTTAAAGAGAGATGACTTACCAGCACCATTTGGACCTACAAGCCCTATTCTATCATTATCGCGGATAAGCATTTCCGCATTCTTTAAGATATCTTGGCCACCATAGTGGAGGCTAACATTATTAAGTTTAATCACGAGGGCATATTATCAAAATTAGACACATTCATCCATAGAAAAGAAAAGACCGCCCATCATTTGAGCGGCCAATATGAATAACTTATTGCTTAGCCAACGTTGCCATTGATGTACTTTTCAACCTTCAAGAGCTTGCCGTCCTTGCCGATTGCCTTTCCATCGATAGTAACCTTTCCATCGATAGTCTTCATAGGAAGAGCAAAGAAGTGGTCAGCCTTGAGGTATGTTGTGATCTTCTCTGTCTCTGGCTGTCCCTCGTACTCGAGCACTGTGCCTGGTGCGAAGTCGTCAGCGAAGATTACCTCGCATGTTGAATGTGAATCGTCATCCTTGTCTGCTGCTGCAAGGAGCATGCCGTAGCTCTTTACGCCCCTGAAGTTTGCTGGCTTGAGGTTTGATACCAGAACGATGTTCCTGTTCATCAGCTCCTCTCTCTTGTAGTAAGGAACGATTGATGAA
>JAGBWX010000026.1 GCA_017629575.1 Spirochaetales bacterium
ACGCCGATGGTACTGCGGCTCGTCCGTGGGAGAGTAGGTAGCTGCCAGGTTTTTTTATGAATTTATTTTGTTAAATATATTGTCTTAAAAAGACGAATTCATGGAATGATGAATTTCATCATTCTAGTGAATTTACCGGTGGTCATAGCAGAGTGGAAATACCCGTTCCCTTCCCGAACACGGAAGTAAAACGCTCTAACGTCGATGGTACTGCGGCTTGTCCGTGGGAGAGTAGAAAGCTGCCGGTTTTTTTTATATCAAAATCTCCCTAATTTCTTTAATCATAGAATCTTGATTTTTTAAAATGGCCGTTAGAGGCCACTGTTAAAAATTCCTATATATGTTAAAATCTTGCTATGGCTTTGATTAAATTCTATAAACCATCGCTATTTAGAAAAGATATGGATGCTGTACTTCAAACCATGGTCGATGAAAAGATTGGACCAGGTGAAAGAAAAAAGCAGTTCGTTAGTTCTTTTTGTACTTTAATTGGCAAAAAATATGGTTTAGCTTTAAGAACATACAATGATATGATCTCAATTTCTCTTTCAGCTTTAGGCGTAAAGGAAGGGGATAGTGTAATTCTTTCGGTTCTTACTCCTAGAATTTACCTTGATGTTCTTAAGAACAATGGTATAAAGCCTATTCTTGTCGATGTCGATGATGCAATGATGGTCAATGCAGAAAAGGCAAAGGACTATCTTGGTGTAGCTAAAGCAATTATATATTATGAGCCACTTTGCCAGGTTCCATCTAGCTTTGAAGCAATTAAAGAGCTAAATCTTCCTATTATCGAAGATATATCAGAATCTATTGGTTCTGTTCATTCTGAAAATAAGGCAGGAATGCTAGGTGATATAGTTATTTGTGCAACTGAGGAAGATGATATCATCAGCACAGGTGGCGGAGCTGTTGCTCTTTTAAATAGTGAAGAAAGATTTGAAGAAATGAAAAAAAGTCTTGGTCAATCTTCCAGCTACTTAGAGCTTCCAGATATGAATGCTGCTCTTGGCGTTGTTCAGCTATCTAGTCTCGAGAATTTAATTACAAGAAGAAATCATATATTTAAGGTTTATCAGCAAGCTGTAATGAAATCTAAGTGCAAGATGTTTGGTTCTGGCTCGATAGATTTCTTCTCTAATGGTGCAGGATTCTCAGTTATAGTTAATTCAAGACCTGATGAAGCGGCTGAGTTTGCTAAGAAATACCAAATTACAGTGAAGAAAACATTTGCTCATGCCATTGGTGCTAGATATCAAGATAGATTTGATCTCTATCCAAACGCAATTGCACCATTAACACGTGCGATTTCCTTCCCTTTATATCCATTCTTGTCTAATGTAGATATAGATACTATCCAGAAGGTTCTTAGTCACCTTCATTAGGAGCAACATGCCAAAAGTAAATTCTGTTTGCATTATAGCTAATTCAACAAAGCCTGAGAGCATTGTGATTGCAACTAAGGTTGAAGAGTATCTCAAGACTCTCTCTATTAAGACAGTCATTCTTTCAACATATGAAAGCTCTGATTCACTGGATATTGCATATGATACAGACCTCGTAATTACATTAGGAGGTGATGGAACAGTACTTTCAGCAGCTAGACTTGTTGCAGAGAGAGGAATTCCCATTCTTCCTGTAAACCTTGGTACTTTTGGATATATAACAGAGATTGCAAAGGAAGAGCTTTTAGATACTCTTAAGGCCTATCTTGAAGGCACCGCAGCTGTTTCAAGAAGACTTATGCTCAGAGTTACTGTATTGAGAAAAGGAAATAAGGTATTTAATGCAACTAGCTTGAATGAAGCTGTAGTATCATCATCGGGCATTGCTAAGGTAATTAGCCTTAATCTATTTCTAGATAAGACTTTAGCAGGTACTTTTAGAGCTGATGGAATGATAGTTGCAACCCCAACAGGATCTACAGGTTATTCACTTGCAGCAGGTGGTCCAATACTTGATCCAGAGATGTCAGCATTGATTGTGACACCTATTTGTCCTTTCACTCTTTCATATAGACCTCTTGTTACTTCAGATAAGGTAGTATCAATTGAAGTTAGGGAAAATCAGAGGGCTGCTGTTGTTCTTACCGTAGATGGTCAGGTTCCTTTCTCTCTTGAAGAAGGCGATAAGGTAACCATCGAAAAGAGCAGAAGCAGAATGATTTTGATGAATTCTCTCAAGAGAAACTTCACAGAAGTTATCAGAGAAAAACTCAACTGGTCTGGAGATCTTCATGCTTGAGAATCTTCGTGTTAGGAATTATGTTCTTATAGATAGTCTTGACCTCGATTTTAGTGAGGGCTTCTCTGTTCTTACTGGTGAAACTGGTTCAGGTAAGACAATTATCATGGGTGCTCTTGGTCTTCTTCTTGGTCAGAAGGCAGACAAGGAAGCAGTTAGAAGTGGTTCAGATAGTGCTGAAATATCTGGTACATTCTTTACTGAAGATAAACTTGTTCTAGATTATCTTGAATCTTTGGACATAGATGCAGAAGGTGGAGAACTCCTCATTAAGAGAGTGATCAAGGCAAATGGAAGATCCTCTTTTTCTGTAAATGGAAGCTCTATTACTAGAAGTCAGGGGGAAGAGCTTGGAAAGCTATTGGTTGATGTATCTAGCCAACATGCACATCAGAGTTTGATGAATGACAGTGTTCTAATGAACATGGTTGATGAGTTCTCAGATAATCTTGATTTACTTGAAAAATATAAGAAGTGCTATATCGATCTCAGAGAAAGCGAAAGAAAGCTTAAGGAAAGCGCTGAACTTATCCAGAAGAGTATAGAAGAGGCTGAGTATATGCGCTTTTGTCTCAATGAACTTGACAGCGCAGACTTGAAGGAAGGTGAGGAAGAGGAATTAAAGGAAGAAATTCAAGTAATTTCATCTTCCGAGTATCTAAGAGAGAACCTATCTTCATCTCAAGATGATCTTAGACAGGCTGAAAGTTATTTAAGTTCATCTTTAGCTTGCATTAGAAAGGCAGAGAAAAAGGATCCAAGACTTTTAGAGTATTCTGAAAGACTTGAGAGCCAGTCCATCGAACTTGATGATATCTTTACTTCCATTAGGGATTATCTAGGCTCTATTTCATTCTCTGAATATGAGTTGGAAGCAAAAAATTCCAGGCTTAGCCAAATCCAGAAGATTAAAAGAAGATTTGGAGGCTCTGTAGAGGAAGCAATCAGAAGAAGGGAAGAATATAGGGAAAACCTTAGAAATGCAGAGGAAGGAGAAGACTATCTCAAGGTACTGGAAAGAAATACTGAAGAACTTAGAAATAAGGCAATTGATTTAGCTTCAAAACTCTCTGATAAGAGAGCAAAGGGTGCTGACAAGCTTTCCAAGAGAATTGAGGAAAATCTCCAGAGACTAGGAATGAAGTCTGCTAAGTTCAAGATAGTTGTTGATTCTACTGAATTATCTTCAAGTGGTGCTGACTCTGTAGCATTTATGATTGCTGCAAACAAAGGCGAGAAGATGGCAGATATACAGAATACTAGCTCTGGTGGAGAGCTTTCTAGAATTATGCTTGCGATTAAGGTCTCTCTAAATAGTTCAACTGGCGTTAATACTCTTATATTCGATGAAATTGACAGCGGACTTGGCGGTGTGGTTGCTAATGCTGTATCTGAAGAACTCAAGAAGATCTCAATTGGCCATCAGGTATTTGCTATCACACATTTATCACAGCTTGCTGTTAAGGCAGATAACCACTTCCTTGTATACAAAGAAGAAGATAAGGGAAGGACAATATCCAAGATCAAGAAGATTGATGGTGAGGATAGGGTAAAAGAAATCGCCCGCCTCCTATCTGGAGAGACGAGCGATATTTCTCTTGAGCATGCAAGAAGCTTACTCGAAGTTTAATGCATCAAATAAGTTACGGCTGAGCTGCTTGCAGAGCTCAGCTTTTTTTCTGCCTGCATAGTATGGATATACTTCATCTTGTAGAGTTTTGGTCTCTGGTTCAAAGCCGTGCTCTCTTGAAAGCTCCAAAAAGGAGATGATTTCATTTGCGATTGCTTCAGAAAGACCTTCTTCCTTTACATCTGCAGCAAGTATGAGAGCATAATCAGATAAAATCTTCTTAATTGACTTCTGTTCATTCTCTCTGCCATGCTTCTTGATGAAATCAAAGAGATTTCCCAAAGTGTCTTTTCTTTCCTGAGTTGCATTTCCTGGATATCCAATAAAGAGCGACTTGATGAGCTTCAATGTAAGACCAAGGTTTTCAAGGAGCTGGGTATCCATATTCACGAACTTAGAATTCTTTACAAGAGTAGCATAGCGTCTCATATGTTCAGAAAGTGTTATAAGCTCATTGAACTTAATCTTGGTCATTGCATGGTCAATCCATTTTAGAGTCTCATCAATGATTCTTTCTGGGATATCGGAATTTGTTATCCTATATCTATTTATTGGCCTGTTTTCATTATTTACTTCACAGATGTAAAGGTTGATTCCATGGTCAATAGATGATGTTGGAAGAATCTGGAAGGAGAAGAGTTCCTGGCTATTGGCATCAATAATTGTGATGAATGGGTTTGAGTTCTTTTCCTCATATTTCTCAAGATTGAAGCAGCCATAGGATGATTTATAGTTCTCTCCTGATGAAAGAGTTCTATTTAGGTAGAAATAGAGAGTTGCCTCTACTTGTCCGGAGAGACCTTTCATCTCCTCCTGGGCGATAGACATTCCGTCTCCTTCGCTCTTGATGTTTGACTTTGCATTTCTCAAGTCAGAAAGGAATGGTAGTAGAAGATCATCTTGGCAATATGGCTGGAACATTTGTATTGCATAGAGTGCATACTTGATATCCTGTCTTGGTTCGATTCCAGAAATATCTGAGAAGAAGAAGCCACAGCTAGTGAATGCAAAATGTCTCATCTTCATTCCTGAGATGAGGTGGGCAAGGGATACATCGTATTCTTTGCTGAATGAATAGCTATCATGAAGCTTTGCAATGAACTGGGCCATTGGTATTTGGCCTGAGAATACAATGCCTGCAGACTTGAGGAGTTCTGAAGCAGAGAGTTTTCCATCAAAGATCTTCTTAATCTCACAATCAAATATGGTATCAAGCTTTTCAGCAAGATTGTTCAGACCGTTTCTAAGTGGAGTTCTCCAAGCCTGGTTCCAACCTTCCTGGGCTCCTGTTGAGCAGCCGCAGTCCTTATACCATCTTGAAACTCCATGAGAGCATGACCAGCTTGTGCCCTTGCCAGCTTCGCCTCTATGAAGCTCAGCATGCTTTGTTGCAGGATTTTTTGCAATTATTGATCCATAGTTTTCAAAGACAAAGTCATCGCGCTCTTCAACCTTCTTGATGAGAGCAGCAAGCGCCATATCACCATAAGGTTCGTGGTGTCCATAGATTTCACCATCTGTGGCTGTATGAATCAGTGTCTTTTGATCTGTTTCCTTGATCTCTAAAAGTCTTTCGTAAAGAGTATCTGCATTTCTCAATGCATGGCCAAATGAGATACCTTCTGCCAATCCTGGATGATAGAAGAATGCCTGTACTGTACCACCATTTGTTCCAGTGAGGATGTATGGTTCTGAATATGGAGCTGGTTTTCCTTCAAGGTCAACCATCTCACCTTCATCATTTTCTACAGCCTTGCATTGCCATGGAGAGAGCACAATAAATTTAATTCCACATTCGCTGAGAATCTGGATTACCTGATCATTTACACCACATTCAGGGAGCCACATACCCTCTGGCATTCTTCCAAAGTGGTATTCAAAGTCCTTAATACCCCATTCAATCTGGAGTCTTGCATCTTTTGGCTTATCAAGAGGAAGAATCGTATGGTTAAAAGCCTGTGCCATGGCATTGCCGTGGCCAAGTCTCTTAATGGATTCTCTGTCTGCTTCCTTGAGCATCTCGATTGTCTCAGGATGATGTTCATCGAGCCAATGGAGGAGTGTAGGACCAAAGTTGAAGGAAATATATGAGTAGTTATTAGTTAAAGTCTTAACTCTGCCTTCGCTTGTAAGATATCTTGAATGGCAGTTTGAACCATAGCATTCATAGAAGATTCTCTCGTTCCAATCTTCCCATGGATGTGCAGTATTCTGCTTTGGAATAATGCCTGTAAATGGGTTTTCTCTAGGTGGCTGATAAAAGTGGCCATGGAGAATCAGTGATGTCTTTTCTGTCTTTTCTCGCATGGAAACAGAATATCATATTTGTATTTCACTTTGTACACAAACTTTACAATTTAATCGTCAGAAATCATTAAAATATCGACATTTGCTAACCTAAAATATTTACAAAACCCTCCTTATGATGGCTCTATGATTGACTAAAAAGTTTTTATTCCATACGATGAAACTGGACGGAATTTACAAAATGATTTTAATTAAAATGGACAAGCTATCTGAATCTGAACTCAGAAGCATCGCGGAACAGGAGTCAATCGATTCTTGGCAAGATCTCTCCCGCGATGAGCTCATTGAAGCTTTGACTGAAAAATATGAGGAAGAGGATGATGACTTTGGTTTAGAGGAAAGGGGCGAAAACCACAACCTAAGATACCTTACAGGTCTTACTGACTATAGGGAAATATCAGATTCTATAGAAGGGCTTCCTGGCGTTGAGGATCTTCCTTTGGTTTACCCTGAAACTTCTATACACCTTTTGTATAAGAATACAGACTGGGGATATGCATTCTGGTCAATTTCAAATCTTGATCAGGAAAAGCTTGAAGAAAAGAGTGCTTCAATATCCCTTATCGTTACAGTTTCAGATAATGCAGGAAATATCGATCAATACGATATCCCAGTTTCATTGGAAGACAATGAATGGAATATCAGCTTCTCTAGACATGGCGGCACATGCAGCATTGCATTGATTGCTGAGTATGCTGATGGAAGCAAGGATGTTCTTGCTAAGTCAAACAAGCTTCAGCTTGCTTCTTCATATTGGCTTGAAAACTCAGAAGATATGAAGGCCAATGACTCACTTTACAAGATCTATATGTCTCTCCTTTCAACAAAGGAAGGCTCAATCATAGAAAATTCAATTGCAAGGGAAATCTCACTGAGATATGGAAAGGAGGATGTAAATGAATAAGATTAACCTGATTCTTCATGCACATCTTCCATATGTCAGACACCTTGAGTATCCAAGATTCTTGGAAGAAAACTGGCTTTTTGAATCTCTTAATGAATCATATCTTCCTATTCTCAGATCATTGGATAAGCTTGATATAGCAGATGTTCCATTCCGTCTTTCATTCTGCTTCTCACCAACACTTATCACAATGCTCATGGATGAGCCTCTTCAGGAAAGATTCATTGACTACATGAATCTTCACCTTGAGCTTGGTCAGAAGGAAGTAGAGAGAACTCTTACAGAAGATACTGATTGCCATGAGATGGCAATTCACTATCTCAGAGAGACTGAGAGAAATCTTGAAGTCTATGAAAGCTATGGCAGAAACATTCTCAAGGGTTTTAGGCATCTTGCAGAGAAGGGAAGGATAGAGCTTATAGCAACAGCTGCTACACATGCTTATCTTCCTCTCTATAAAGACTATGAGACAGCTATCAGAGCACAGGTGGAGATGGGCATCAAGACTCATAGAAGAGTTTTTGGACAGGCTCCAAGAGGTTTCTGGCTCCCTGAATGTGGCTACTATCCAGGCCTTGATGAAGTTCTTTCTTCAGCAAGAATCGAATGGTGCCAGCTTCCATCTCACTCAATCATGACTAGCCCTGACAAGTCCTTTTATGGTGGCTATAGACCAGTAGAGTTACCTTCTGGCACTTATGGATTTGCTAGAGATTGGAATATTACAAATCTCATTCAGAACTCTAAGTCAAGCTATCCTTGTGATTCTGACTATAGAGAATTCTATAGAGATATTGGCTATTATCTTCCAATGGAATACATCAGACCATATATTCATGAGCCTGCTGTAAGAGTATTCACTGGCTTTAAATACAGTGCAATTACATCCAAGAGCGAAGATAAGAAAACATATAACAGAAAGAAGGCTCAGGAGAAGGTTTCCCTCCATATCGATAACTTCCTTTATCACATCAAGAGAAAGGGTATTATGCTCAAGAACTATGGCATTGAAAATCCTGTTTATAACCTGACATTCGATGCAGAGCTCTTTGGCCATAGATGGTATGAAGGTGTTGAGTTCCTCGAAGGTTTCCTTGAAAGAGCCTCCTTTGATGACAGTTATCAGCTGA
>JAGBWX010000002.1 GCA_017629575.1 Spirochaetales bacterium
AAGTATGGCTCAGATAAGCCAGACTTGAGATTCGGCCTTGAGATCAAGGATGCAGCATCATTTGCTAAGGAATCTACATTCAACGCATTCACAGAGACTCTCGAGAATGGTGGCGCTGTAAGATACATCGTTGCTCCAAAGTCAGAGGCTAAGGAATACACAAGAAAGTACCTCTCAGAGCTTGAGAGCGCAGCAAAGATCTATGGTGCACATGGTCTTGCATGGATGAAGGTCGAAGATGGAAAGCTCAATGGTGGCGTTTCAAAGTTCTTCGCAGGCAAGGAAGACCTCGTTCTTTCAGAAACAGGTGCTAAGGATGGAGAGGTTATCCTCATCGTTGCACATGCTGATTGGAAGAAGTGCTGCAACAGCCTTGGTGCAGTAAGAAACAAGCTCGGTGCAGAGCTTAATCTCATTCAGCCAGGCTATGCATTCTGCTGGATCATCGACTTCCCACTCTTTGAGTACAATGAAGACGAAGGCCACTGGGAAGCTGCTCACCACATGTTCTCAATGCCTCAGGAAGAGTTCTTAGATACACTCGAATCAGATCCAGGCTCAGTAAAGGGCGACCTTTATGACCTCGTTCTCAATGGCTATGAGCTCGCATCAGGCTCTATCAGAATCCATGACATCGAGCTCCAGAAGAGAATCTTCAGAATCTGTAATATCCCAGATGATATGGCTGAAGAGAGATTTGGATTCCTCCTCGATGCATTCAAGTTCTCACCACCACCACACGGCGGTATCGCACCTGGTGTTGATAGACTCTGCATGATTGTAGCTAACCAGAGCTCAATCAAGGAAGTAATCGCATTCCCTAAGAATACAGCAGCTCTCTCACCAATGGATGATTCACCATCATTTGTTGAAGAAAAGCAGCTTGATGAACTTTCACTCATCATCAAAGAAAAGAAGAGTGACAAATAAACATTACCCTGCAATCATTATTGGAGCAGGCGCAGCAGGCCTTTTTGCCGGGAGCATTCTCGGCAGGAAGGCCATTGTTCTTGAAAAGGGAGATAGAGCTGGAAGAAAGCTCCTCCTGACTGGCGGCGGCAAATGCAACTATACACACGACTCAGAGCTTCCTGAGATTTTCAACCATTATACCGCTGATAGAAAATTCATCAGGGATGCCCTCTATGCCATGCCACCAAGCTCAATCATCGACTACTTCAAAGAACTATCCATCGAACCTGCAATAGAGTCCAATGGAAAGGTATTTCCTACTACAGGCAAAGCTGAAGATGTAGTATCTGCATTAGAGAAAAGATGTTCAATTGAATATGAGACAGAGGTTCTCTCAATCAGAAAGGAAGAGCGCTTTATAGTCGAGACAACCAAAGGCACATTCACATCTAGTGCAGTGCTGATAGCTACTGGCGGTATTTCATATCCTCATACAGGCTCTGATGGAAAGGGCTATGAACTTGCAAAATCTTTCGGTCACTCCATTGAAAGACCAGTTCCAGCACTTGCCCCGCTTGCACTCGAGTACTCTCTAAAGGAAGCTGAAGGCATCACTCTAAATCTGACTATCAAGATAGGCAAGAAGTCTCTATCAGATAGCGCTGTAATCACAAGACGAGGCATTTCCGGCCCTCTTGCAGAAAACATCTCCTACCTTCTCCCTGACAAGAGGGAAATTACAATTTCCTTCTTAGATATCACTAAAGAAGAAATCAGGGCTGAAAATGGAAAGACTCTTCTGAAGAACACTATTTCATTGCCAGCAAGGCTTGCGAAAGCACTTCTTGGTCCGATTGGAGAAAAGAAGATTGCAGAGTTAAAGAAAGACGAGCTAAACCTTGCAATTGAGCGTATCACATCCTTAAAAACCAATGCCTTTGCAATCAAGGAAGGCGCAATGTCCACTCATGGAGGCGTCTCAATGAAGGAAATCAATCCAAGGACTATGGAGTCAAAGCTTATTCCAGGACTCTATTTTGCAGGAGACGTTATGGATGTTGATGCAGAGTGCGGCGGATACTCCCTAACATGGGCATTTGCCTCTGCCTATCTTTTTGCAAAAGCAATAGATAGTTTCAATTAGTGATTATTTATATTCTTAATTATCATTAATATGCTATCATTTTCACATGGCACAGGAACGAAAGATTGTATCTCATTTTGACTCCCAAAAAGAGTATTTCGAGAACTCTCTGGGAAGAGAGTTTCTATTCACAGCTACAACAGGCCCATATGAATATCTTCTAGGGGCTCTTTCTGGCTGTTTTTACAGAACACTGGTTTCTTTTGAAAGAAAGGGAAGTTGGGAAAAACTCGAAATAGCTGTAACAGGAATCAAGAGAGAGACTGTACCAACAACCCTCGAAAAAACAATCTTGGATATCACTGTATACAATGCCAATGAAAAGGATGAATTTGCTGACCTTGCAAGAATGGCCTCTGAAGCATGCTCTATCTTCCAGACCATTTCAAAGGTATCTGAGATGAAGATCAACATCAAATATGAGGACTGAAAAATGGCAAGACAGATTACAAGACAGATTGAGCTATATTCAGCCATAAAAAAGGGTATTGTAAATTACCTCGCAAATAGTAGCGACAGTGACAATGCAAAGAAGAAAAAGAGCACATACTCACATAGAATTGCTTTGGAACTGGCAAAGAACGTCCCTAGTACATTTACAATCGATATCGATTACATGGATGCAGATATAGTAATCAGGAAGGGTGAGGAAATCTTTGCTGTAATTCTTTGGTCCAGTGACTATCTCTCAGAAAAGGATAAGGACAAGGCCCTTAAAATACATAAGAAGGATAACCCTATCCTAACTCTTGCTTTCTCTCCAATGGAGGAAAAGGGCTATATCCTAATCTATAGATTCGAAAAAGAATATCTTGAATATCTTCACATCAACAAGGCAGACAACTCAGAGAAGCTCTTAAAGAGATGTCTTCTTGAAGAGCCTAAGAAGATTGACGAGAAACAGCTTCTCTTGAGCCTCAACACCAAGAAAAAATCATCAACAAAGAAGGTTTCTTCTGCCAAGAAGGCCCAAAAAGAAGACGAAAACTAAAAATAGTTCACTATCTACATAAGAAAATCACAATAAGAGGTAGAAAAAATGTTACACTGAGCCTCGGTTAACATTTAGAGGTTGATTATGAAAAAGGCTTTATATTTTCTTTCAATAGCTCTTCTTTCCATGCTCGTACTCGTATCTTGCACAAAGAAGGAAGATAAAATTCTTGAAATTATACAGGAACCACAGCAGACAGCTCCTGTAGAAGCAGCTCCTGTGGAAGCAACACCTGCACCTCAGGCAAAGCGCAGCGAACCTGCAAAGACAGATAAGCTTACTGGTCTTACTTTCTCAAATAGAAAGGACACTTATGCAGCTTACGATGAAAAAGAAGGAAGTCAGAGAGAAAAGATGGGCCCTGCAGCCTATCCTAATGGCTCAGAGTATGACAGATTCCAGGAAATCATCCTTGACTTCATGGGAACTAGAAGACAGGCTGGCTATGATTACCTTATCTCATTCTCCTTCCTTGAAGATGGATATGTAGAAGTTTGCTTTGGTGGCGAATACATGTATGGCTACTACACAATAGACGGCAACAAGATCTATACAGACAATGGAAATTCACTTCTTGGCATACTGTCAGATGATGGCTATAGCCTCGAGAATAAGCTTGTCGAAGGAACACTCTACCTCGAACTTCCTGTAGTTGGAACATTCACAAATAGCAATGACATGATGATGGACTATCTTGCTCTCTTCAACGAGGAGATGAAGAACAACAACATCACATCATACGAAGACGAAGTATTCACAGATTGGTTTATGCTCACATACGGAAATGTTGATGAATATACAGAGAAGAACTCAGTGACAGCAACATTCCTTGAGAATGGCTTTGTATATATCCTCAAGGATGGAACATCAAAGTACTCACAGTATACATTCGATGAAGAGAACAAGAGCTACATCCTCGTTGATGGTGTTCCAATGTTCGCTATCTACGAAGGTGGCTATGAGCTCAAACCTCTCTTCCAGCACTCACTCATGAGAAGAATCGAGATGCCAGAGGAAACAAAGAAGTACCTATAATAATCTTATCATTCTAAAGAATAGGCATAGCATGACGGCTATGCCTTTTTTCTTGTAAACATCATCATCAAAAGATACACTTACACAGTATGAATAGCGTAAACAAGACTCTTTACATACCTTTATACGGCAAATCCTATGTAAGCAAGAAAGGCCTCTTTCTTTGTGATATTAAAGCTGAGCAGATCTGGTCAGAATCAGGATTTGAGCTCAAAGGGAAGTCTAAGTCCAAGTGGCTAGCCTACTATATGGGGATACGCTCAGCTGTTTTTGATGATTGGCTGCAAGAACAGCTTACTTCAAATAAAGATGCAATCATAATCCACATTGGCTGTGGCCTAGACAGCAGGGTACTACGAGTAAAATCAGATAGCCATAGGTGGTTCGATGTAGACTTTGAAGATGTCATAGAAGAAAGGAAGAAGCACTTTTCTCAAAGCAACAAATATAAAATGCTTGCCTCAGATGTCAGGACAGAAGATTGGCTGAAAGCTATCGGGAAAGAGAAACATGCCATTGTTGTAATGGAAGGCATATCAATGTATCTGAAAAATGAAGAGCTAAAGGCCTTAATGAATCATCTCTCTTCATACTTTGAACATATTTCCCTCTTAATGGATAGCTATACCGAAATTGCGGCAAAATTGTCTAAATACAAAAATCCAATCAACGATGTTGGCGTATCGGAAGTTTATGGTCTAGATGATCCAAAGACTATCCAAAGCCATGAGTTACGCTTCACGAAAGAGCACTCCATGACACCAGAAAGATACATTGCTCAATTGCATGGAATTGAAAAGATAATCTTCAAGAAGATGTACGCAGGTAGCATATCGAAGAAGCTTTATAAGCTATAC
>JAGBWX010000027.1 GCA_017629575.1 Spirochaetales bacterium
CTGTTACATGGAGCATTTCATCAATCATATTTATTCTCTATCTTGCTAAATCCAATTGGGCATAAGGAACTAAGAAGCTGAGCTATTAAAAAAGCTCTCCAAAAGGAGAGCAGTGAACTTTGTTCAAATACTTGAGGAATAGTATTTATTTTAATTCGTACTTTTTAGCAACGACGAATCTCTTGATTTTCTTTGTTGAAGTCATCTCCATTGGCTCATCGATTACTGTTGTCATTGTAATCTTCTTGTAGCTCTGGAGGTTCTTGTTAACTTCATCAACAATTTCATTCATTCTCTTTTCTACAGCTTCCTTAGAGTTTTCATCAGAGAACTTCTTTGCAGGATAGAGAAGACATCTGATTCCATCGCTCTTCTTTTCCTTGTCCACGAGATAGCTGATGATACAAACCTGATCGATTTCGCTATAGAGCTGGAAGAGATCTTCGATTTCTTCTGGGAATACGTTCTTGCCACCCTCTGTTACGATTACAGACTTTGATCTGCCTGTAATGTAGAAGTAGCCTCTTGAATCAATGTGGCCTACGTCTCCAGTATTGAGCCAACCGTCTGCATCGAGAACTTCTGCTGTTGCCTCAGGGTTGTTGTAGTAGCCCTTCATTACAACACTGCCTCTGATATGGAGAACACCATTGCCCTCATCATCTGGATCTACAATCTTCTGCTCAAGACCAGGAAGAAGCTTACCTACGCTAGTCTCTTCATATGCATCGATTGGGTTGAGGTGAGTAATTGGAGATGTCTCTGTAAGGCCATAGCCCTGTACAAAGTCAATGCCAAGCTGGTTGAACTGCTTGAAGGTTGAAGCAGGAAGTGGACCACCTCCGGAGATACAGATTCTGTTAGTATCCAATGAAAGCTTTGAAAGGAGCATCTTGCCAAAGAGCTTCTTGCCGATGTTTACATTGAATACCTTCTTGATGAAGCCTGAGATAGCCATCAATGTCTTGATAAGGCCATACTTGAACTTACCCTGCTTTCTGACGCCATCCATAAGCGCTGCTAAAAGCTTATTGAAGAGCATTGGAACTGCAAGGAACATTGTTACCTTTCCAAGCTTAAGATCCTTGAGAATCTGTGTAACAACGAGCTTCTTTCCAAATACGCAGCTAGCGCCTACTGAGAATGTTTCATAAAATACAGCAAGCATTGTGTATGCATGGTGAATTGGAAGAATTACGTAGAATACGTCTGTTGGATAGAGTTTCATATAGCACTGAGCTCTGAAACAGTCAGAAACAAGGTTATTGTTTGTAAGCTGTACGCCCTTTGGAGTGCCTGTTGTACCTGATGTGAAGAGAATAGCTGCAACATCTTCGCCATCCCACTTTGGATAGCTTTCATTCTTTGCACCAACGAGATCTAAAGCATACTTATAGCCATTTGACTTCTCTTCGAGGGAGATCTTTTCAACAAGACCAAGTGTGTTGAACTTATCGATAGATTCGATTCTCTCTCCATCGATGAAGAGTCTTGTTACGCCACCAAAGCTGATGAGCTTTTCCATCTCATGATCATGGAGTGCATAGTCAAGTGGAACAACTGTAGCACCTGAGAAGAGAACTGCAAGGTAAGAAATTGCCCACTCTGGGCTGTTCTTGCCGGAAACACCAATCTTGTCGCCCTTCTTTACGCCGTTCTCAATAAGATAGTCTGCAATTTCGAGAATCTTTTTATATGCTTCACCATATGTGAATACCTGCTTCTTTGGTGCAAATGAAAGGAAAAGATTGTTATCCTTGAATCTTTCAGCATTAATTGCAAAGAGCTCTGTAACTGAAGGCCACTGTCCTTCAAAAGCCTTGCCTCTATAATCATCAAACCATGCCCATGGCAATGCTTTGTTCTTAGCCATTTGTTCTCCCTTATCGGATTTATGACATTTTTCCGATTTCTGTAATTATAAACAAATAATACATGAATAATGGTACATAATCAACATTACAACTTTTGCAAATGTGTAATTTTAACAAAGTTTAAATGTAGCTTCAGATATCCACAATGCAAACGAAATATAGTATTATCTGTCATATGATTAAATCGATTAATGAGCTTGATGGCTTTTTCAATAGTTACAATCCAAGCTTGGGCTCAGGCAAGCTTAGGGAAAACAGACTCGATAGGATGAGAATCCTTCTTTCTGAACTCGGAAATCCAGAACTTTCCTATAAGACAATTCACATTGCAGGTTCTAAGGGAAAGGGAACAACTGCTATTTATCTCTCTAAGATCATCAAGGAAAATGGCTTTAAGTGTGGCCTATATATGTCACCACACGTATATGATTTGAGAGAGAGATTCTCTCTTTCAGGGGAGTTCTTCTCTCTCGATGACTATCTAAAAGCTGCCAATGAACTTGAAATAGTTGTTTCCAAGCTTGTTTTTGATGAAAGTCTTGGCCTAGATAAGCCTACAACATTCGAGCTCTATACCGCCTATGCATTTTTGCTATTCAAAAACACAGGATGCGATTATGCGGTAATCGAAACAGGCATGGGTGGCAGACTTGATGCTACCAATGTAATTAATCCTATTGCCTCTGTATTTACAGCAATTGAGCTTGAGCATACAAATGTTCTTGGTGAGACCTTGAAGGAGATTGCAACTGAGAAGTCTGGAATTATTAAGGACAAGACTCCTGTCTTCGTAACAAACTATGATGACGAGATTATGGATGTAATCCAGGAAAAGGCCGATAGCAAGAAGGCCCCAATCTATAAGTTCAGCAAGGAAGCAACTGTCTATTCCAACTTCAAGTACAACGAGAAGAATGACTCTATAGACACTATCATTTCCGTAAATGGACAGGATTACAGCCTTAGCATGGATAGTATCTCATCGATCAAGGGCTTTGATTCTATGTATGCATTCTTCATCACAGCTATGCTTGGAATCAACAAGAAAGATAGCATTGATCTATCTAGCGTAACGATGCCAGCAAGATATGAAGAAAAGCCTTTGGCGATCAACCAGGATAAGATAATTAGATTTATCTATGATGGAGCACATACTCCTCTTTCTGTCTTCATGACAATGGATACAATCATCAGACACTTCAAGATAAAGCAGGATGAATCTGGACATGAAGTTTTAAGGGGTGAAGCTTGCCTTATTCTTTCTTTCGCAGATGGAAAGAAGATAGAGGAAATGCTCCATATCCTCGTTCCATATTTCCAGAATGTAATAATCACAGGATGTGGAAGCTTCAAGAAGTCAAATCCTGAAGAAATCTATAAATTGGCCAAGGAAGTTAGCCCATCTCATGACATTTCCATGATAGAAGATCCAGTGAAGGCGGTAACTAGGGCCATGCGCAGAGTAGATAAGTTTGGAACAGTTTTCGTAATTGGATCATTCTATCTTTGTGCTGAGATCAAGAACGCACTTAAGGAACTGGGATATGAGTCTTAACTGGAAGGAGCTTGAGAAGATACTCTCAGAGCTCCCCCTTCTCGACAGCTATATTCAGAAAGTAACAGAGCATGATATCCATTCTCTAACTCTTTCTATGTTCTCAAAGGAAGAAAAGGCTTGGCTTTTGTACCTCGAGCTTTCAACTCCACACTCAAGAGTGTGCAGAACAGGTGTGATAAAGCAAAAGAGCAAGGATGCACAGCGTTTCACTCAGTACCTTAGGGCTCACATCGTTGGAAGAAGGATAATAGATGTATTCCAGCTTCCATTTGATAGAGCTTTTGTACTCACTCTCAAGAATAGCGAGAATGTAATTAAGCTTGTTGTAAGACTGTTCTCTGGCCCTGGAGCAAATATCATAATCACAGATGAGAATGATAAGATTTTGGAACTTCTTTTCAGAAGGCCTAAGAGAGGTGAAAAGGAAGGAGAGATCCTTCACTATGACCTGAGAGAAAGCGAAGGAAATAGAGTCTTTGAAATTAGAGAATATCCAGAGGATATCTCTTTCAATGAGTTCATTGATAGAACAGAAAGCCAAGACTCAAAGGATGAAAAGAGAGAAGAGCTTATCAGAAAGCTCTCAGACAAGAGAGACAAAGACCTGGCTTTCTTGAGAGAGGCAATAAGAAGAGCCGAAGAGAAGCATGAGAAGACAGAGGGCTATGAGGAATTAAAGCGTTCTGCAGATATCCTTGCTGGCTCAATCTACAAGGTCAAGAAAGGTATGGAATATGTCTCGCTTGATGATTGGGAGCGAGGCGGAACAATATCGCTTCCACTGGAGCCACAGCTCACTCCAAACGAGAATCTTGAGAGATATTACACAAGATATAGAAAAGACAAGCGTGCTTACGAGCTATCTTTAGAAGAGATTGAAAAGGCACGCGAAGCATATAGCGAAAAGAAGGCTTATTGGGAAAATCTCCTATCTGATGAGACACCTCTTTCAAAGCTGAAAAAGGAAGCCGATGGTGATAGCGATGATTCTTCTCCTATTAAGCCAGGGCGTCCAGGCTTATATGTAAAATCCAATGGCTGGGACCTTATTGTAGGCAGGAATGCTAGGGAGAATGATGAAATACTTCGATCCTATACAAGAGGGTCTGACATTTGGATGCATACTCGTGATTTTGCCGGTGGCTATGTTATAATCAAGGCAGTAAGAGACAAGACCGTGCCACTTCCAGTTCTATTGGATGCAGCATCTCTTGCAATCCACTTCTCTAAAGCAAAAAAAAGTGGAAAGGCCGACTTGTACTATACTCATGTTAAGTATTTGAGAAGAGTTAAGGGTGGAAAAACAGGCCTTGTTCTTCCAACTCAGGAAAAGAACCTTCAGGCTGAGCTTGATGAAGAGAGAGTAAAAAGACTATTAGGTGAAAGATGATGAAGAAACTTTATCATGATGCAATATTCTATCCTAGGGAAAAGGAATCTCTAGAGCCTATGACAGCAAAACTCGAGAAGAAGGAAAAAGCTAAGGCTATTATCGTTCCTC
>JAGBWX010000028.1 GCA_017629575.1 Spirochaetales bacterium
AAATTTGATGCAAGATTGAAATATCTCAGAAACCTTGAAGAGAAGAAGGAGTCTGTTTTAAACTCCATCGAAGAACAGGGAAAATTGACTGAAGAGCTGAAGAAAGTCATTCTTGATGCCAAGACCCTTGTTGAACTTGAAGATTTATACAGACCTTACAAGCAGAAAAGACGAACCAGAGCTACAGTGGCTAAGGAAAAGGGATTGGAAGAACTTGCAAACATTATCCTTGCCCAAGATATAGAGGTTCCAGTTGAAGAGATAGCTAAAGACTATGTGACCTCAGACAACGAAGAGATAGATGAGGAATTGAGAGTCAATGATACTGAAGAGGCCATTCAAGGTGCACAGGACATAATAGCTGAGATAATTTCTGACAATGCAAGCTTCAGATCTCTTATTCGTGAGTTGAGTTATGAAGATGGGGAACTCATCTCTGAAGCAAAGGACAAGGATGAGGAATCCGTTTATGACATGTATTACGATTACAGCGAAGAAGTTTCTAAAATAGCAAGCCACAGAATACTTGCAATCAATCGTGGAGAGAAGGAAAAGTTCCTGAAAATAAAGATAAGTGCTCCTGAAGAGGACATCATCGCTTATCTCAGAAGACATGTATTGATCAATAAAGGTGGAAAGCCAACACAACCTATCTACAACAAATACACTGAAGAGACCTTAACCGAAGCGATAGAGGATTCCTATAAAAGGCTTATCGCACCTGCCATAGAAAGGGAACTTAGAAACCAGCTCTTTGAAAAGGCTGAAGACAAATCCATAAAGGTCTTCTCTAAAAACCTTGAACAGCTATTGATGCAGGCACCTATCATAAACAAGGTCGTTTTAGGCTGGGACCCTGCATTCAGAACAGGGTGCAAGCTTGCTGTAGTTGATGAATATGGTAAGGTCTTGGAAACTGCACTCGTGTTCCCAACAGAACCTCAAAACAAGATAGCTGAAACCCGTTCAACTGTCCGTGACTTGATTTTCAAATATGACATCAATATCATTGCAATCGGAAACGGTACCGCTTCAAGGGAATCCGAAGCGATTGTAGCAGACATCATAAAGGACCTTGATGTCCAATATGTAATCGTCAATGAAGCTGGAGCAAGCGTATACTCTGCAAGTGAACTTGCAAGTGAGGAATTCCCAGATTACAATGTAGGTGAAAGAAGTGCAATCTCAATTGCTAGACGTCTTCAGGACCCTCTTGCAGAACTTGTAAAGATAGACCCTAAATCCATTGGAGTGGGACAGTACCAACATGACATGAACCAAAAGAAGCTTGGAGAATCACTTGACAATGTTGTTGAAAAGTCAGTGAATGAAGTGGGAGTGGATGTAAACACCGCATCCGTATCACTTATGGAACATGTTTCAGGAATCACCAAATCCGTTGCAAAGAATATCGTAAAGTACAGAGAGGAAAACGGCAAGTTCTATACAAGGGACGAGCTCCTGAAGGTAAATAAATTAGGGCCAAAGGCATATGAGCAATGTGCAGGATTCATGAAGGTGAAGGATTCACACAATCCATTGGACAATACAACAGTCCATCCAGAATCATATGGTGCTACAATTGCATTCTTAAGCTCTCTTGGATATTCTCTTGAAGATTTGGAAAACAGAAAGATCAAGGAATCCGACCTTGACTTGACCGATGAGCAGTTCGAAAGCTTGTCTGAGGAATTGGGCATAGGTTCCATTACCCTAAAGGATATTGCAAAGGAACTTAAAAAGCCAGGTAGAGATCCAAGGGAAGAGATGCCACAGCCAATACTCAGAAAGGATGTTCTCACAATGGAAGACCTTGAAGAGGGAATGGTCTTAAGCGGTACAGTAAGAAATGTGGTTGATTTCGGCATATTTGTGGATATTGGTGTT
>JAGBWX010000029.1 GCA_017629575.1 Spirochaetales bacterium
ACTCCAGAAGAAAACAACTGTGTCTGGGATGGATCAAATATCACAATTACAATCTCTGTAAACACAGGTGACAGCATTATTCCTGTCGACGTCAAAATGAACGTGTATGAAGATAGCTTTAGCGATGATTTCTTCAATGCCGATTTTACATTCATAGTTCAGGGATCTACAATGCGAGAGCCTGATACCAACGTAAAAGTAACAAGAAGAACCTTATAGGGATATCTATTTAAATTGTAGGCAGATTGGGAAAACCTTTCTGCCTCTTTTTTCACATTTTTCAATAGTTTAAAGTGAAAATTCACTTTTATTCACCCATTAAACGTGAATATTCACTCTATTTCATATCTTTTATATTCTTTCTTTGTTTTCTATTGTGACTCCAGCATTCGAAACAACATAACATCATTTCTATAAACAGTTTGAAAAAACGTCAAATGAAGTCTTTTCAAAAATAAGATAGCCCCTCGCAAAAATGCAGAGGGGCGATTGTTTGATTAAGCTTCCTTATCTATAAAGCCCATCATATCATTGATTGATGCACCAGGGGCTACCATTGGAAGAACCTTGTCATCTGTTGGAATCTGACACTCAATCACTACAGCTTCATTGAGTTCTACCGCTGCCTTAATAATTGCTTCGGCATCATCTTCTGGACCGATTCTAAGTCCCTTTACACCATATGCGTTTGCTAGCATCACCCAATCAAGAGGTGTTTCGAGTGTTGTCTCTGAATATCTCTTTCCGAAGAAGAGTGTCTGCCACTGTCTGACCATGCCCAAGCAATGGTTATTCATGACAACTATAATGATTGGAAGCTTATAGCGTGCAATAGTTGCAAGCTCATTGCAATTCATTCTAAAAGATCCATCGCCCGCAATGTTTACTACCCTTGCATCAGGGTTTGCAATCTGAGCTCCAATTGCAGCGCCTGTACCATAGCCCATTGTTCCAAGACCGCCGGATGTTAAGAATCTTCTTGGCTTGATATCTCTTAAGAACTGAGCTGCCCACATCTGATGCTGACCAACTTCGGTTGTGATGATTCTATTCTCTGGAAGAACTCTCTCAAGAGCATCAATGATAGTCTTAGCGCGCTTAGCTTCTGTAGATACTTTCTGAGGATATCTGAGTCTTGTTCCTTCGATGAAGTTCATCCACTTCTTGTGATCAAGTGGTTCTTCAATCTTGGAAATCAGGCACTGTAGAACATCCTTTACATCACCCTTTATTCTGACTTGGGTGTCAATATTCTTATTAAACTCTGCAGGGTCGACGTCAATCTGGATAATCTTTGCGTTCTTAGCAAAAGTAGATGCCTTAGAAATTACTCTATCAGAGAATCTAGCGCCAATTGAGATAAGAAGATCGCAGGAGTTGATTGCAAGGTTTGAAAGCTTTGTTCCATGCATGCCAATCATGCCTGTAAATCTGCTGTTTGTTGCTGGAATTGCACCAAGGCCCATCAAAGATGTTCCAACAGGAGCATCAATGAGCTCTGCAAAGAGCTGAAGAAGCTCTGATGCATCACTTCTGATTACACCACCGCCAACATAGAGCATTGGCTTTTCAGCTTTCTTTATAAGCTTTATAGCCTCAGCAATATCCTTATCTCTAAGCTCTGCCTTATTAGAGGAAGCAACAACTTCAGCTCTCTCAAACTCAATGGACTCTGTCTGTATGTTCTTAGGAATATCGACAAGAACAGGACCAGGTCTTCCACTTCTTGCAATCTCAAATGCATAGCGCATTGTAGAAGCAAGATCCTCAATCTTCTTGACGATGAAGTTATGCTTTGTAATAGGAAGTGTTACGCCAGTGATGTCTACTTCCTGGAAAGAGTCCTTTCCAAGAAGGTTAACAGGAACGTTTCCTGTGATTGCAACTACTGGAACAGAA
This sequence comes from Spirochaetales bacterium, assembly GCA_017629575.1. Taxonomy (GTDB): domain Bacteria; phylum Spirochaetota; class Spirochaetia; order Sphaerochaetales; family Sphaerochaetaceae; genus Ornithospirochaeta. The sequence goes on from JAGBWX010000029.1 coordinate 1,900, forward strand.
TCCATATAAGCTGTTGCAAGGCCAGTTACCAAGTTTGTTGCTCCTGGGCCTGAAGTTGCGATACATACACCAACTTTGCCAGTAGATCTTGCATATCCGTCAGCAGCATGGCTTGCACCCTGCTCGTGAGCTGTAAGAATATGCTTAACTCTGTCACTGTATTCATATAGCGCATCATAAAGTGGGATAACCTGACCACCAGGATAACCGAAAACGCGGTCAATTCCCTGTTCGATGAGGCATTCTACAATAATCTGAGCACCTGTGAGCATTATGCATTCTCCTTATTGATTGCACCTTCTGCTGCAGATGAAACATGCTTAGCATAACGTGCAAGATAACCTGTCTTTATTGGACATTCCTTAGGTGTGAAATTCTTTCTTCTCTCTTCAAGAACAGCTTCATCAACAACAAGATCAAGCTTGCCCTCTGGGATATTGATTGAGATGATATCACCTTCTTCTACAAGACCGATTGGACCACCATCAGCAGCTTCCGGAGAAACATGGCCAATTGAAGCACCTCTAGTTGCACCTGAGAATCTACCGTCTGTAATGAGAGCAACTTCCTTATCCAAGCCCATTCCTGCAATAGCAGAAGTAGGAGAAAGCATCTCTCTCATTCCAGGGCCTCCCTTTGGTCCTTCATATCTGATGATGATTACATCACCAGGGTTGATTGTCTTTCCAAAGATTGCTGCAATAGCCTCTTCTTCACTGTTGAATACTCTAGCAGGACCCTTATGAACGAACATCTCTGGAGCAACAGCGCTTCTCTTAACTACAGCGCCCATTGGAGCAAGAGTTCCCTGGAGAACAGCAATGCCACCAGTTGGTGAATATGGATTATCGATAGGTCTAATTACTTCTGGGTCATAATTTCTAGCCTTCTTGAGTGATTCTCCAAGGCTTTCACCTGTGACTGTCAGTACATCCTTGTCAATAAGCCCCTTCTTATCGAGTTCCTTGATTACAGCCATTACGCCACCAGCAAGATTGAGGTCTTCCATGTGGTGAGGACCAGCAGGAGCAAGGTGACATAGATTTGGAACAATCGCTGAGTGCTCATTGGCTGAGAAGATGCTTACCTTTACGCCAGCTTCATGTGCAATTGCAGGAAGGTGCAGCATTGTATTTGTTGAGCATCCAAGAGCCATATCAATCTTGAGAGCATTCTCGATTGAGCGAGCGTTGATGATATCCTTAGCCTTGATATCCTTCTCTATAAGCTCCATGATCTTATAGCCAGTTTCCTTGGCAAGACGTTCTCTTTCTGCATATACAGCAGGAATAGTTCCATTGCCTGGAAGAGCAATTCCAATTGCCTCACATAGGCAGTTCATTGAGTTTGCTGTGTACATGCCTGAGCAGGAGCCACATGTTGGACATGCGCTGTTCTCCCATTCAAGGAACTCAGCATCGTCCATTGTGCCAGCTGCGTGCTTTCCAACTGCCTCAAACATTGATGAGAGGGAGAATCCTCTCTTATCGCCACCCTTTACGTGGCCTGCGAGCATTGGACCGCCAGATACGAAAATAGAAGGAAGGTTGAGGCGAGATGCAGCCATGAGCATGCCAGGAACAATCTTGTCACAGTTAGGAATGAATACAATGCCATCGAATGGATGTGCTGTAGCCATAACCTCGATTGAGTCCGCGATGAGCTCGCGAGATGCAAGAGAATACTTCATTCCTGTGTGTCCCATTGCAATTCCATCGCAAACACCGATAACTGGGAATACAACAGGGTTTCCGCCAGCTTCCCTGACACCAGCCTTAACTGCTTCTGCAATTCTAGTAAGTTCCTTATGGCCTGGAATGATATCGTTCTGAGCGCATACAACTGCGATAGTTGGCATAGCAATCTCTCTATCTGTCCAACCAAGTGCCTTCATCAGCGATCTATGAGGAGCCTTATCTGCTCCCTTTTTCATCATATCTGATCTCATTATCTAATTCTCCTGACTATCTCTAGTCCTGCTTCCTCTGTTGAAGAAGCCTTCTCATCATTCTTCTTGATATCCATAGTTCTGAGGCCATCTCTAAGAGCTTCCTTAACAGCTCTTTCAATTGCATCAGCTTCCTTCTCAAGTGAGAATGTATATCTAAGCATCATAGCAGCTGATAAAATAGTTGCAATCGGATTTGAGATGCCCTTTCCTGCAATGTCTGGAGCAGAGCCATGGATTGGCTCATACATTCCAAACTTATCTTCTCTCAAAGATGCTGATGGAAGCATTCCAATTGAGCCAGTAATCATGCTTGCCTCATCTGATAGGATATCACCAAACATGTTCTCAGTAAGTACAACATCAAACTGGCCTGGATTCTTAACCAGCTGCATTGCTGCATTGTCTACATACATATAATCGAGGGTTACTTCTGGATATGATGCTGCAACTTCCTTGGTAACTTCTCTCCAAAGTCTTGATGACTCCAATACGTTTGCCTTGTCAACAACTGTGACATGCTTATCTCTGAGCATTGCTGCATCAAAAGCTTTCTTTGAGATTCTTTCAATCTCTGGTCTTGAGTAGTACATGACATCGTAAGCAGCGTCATCTTTTCTACCCTTTTCGCCAAAGTAGATACCGCCTGTGAGTTCTCTTACAACCATGATATCGATACCGTTTGCAACTACCTCACTCTTCAAAGGAGATGCCTCTGAAAGCTCTGGATAGATGATAGCTGGTCTAAGGTTGCAAAAGAGTCCAAGACTGCTTCTCAATCCCAAAAGCGCGCGCTCTGGTCTGTTTGGGCCTGGTTCATTATCCCACTTAGGACCGCCAACAGCACCAAGCATTACTGCATCAGCTGCCTTTGCTCTATTAATGGTCTCCTCTGTGAGAGGAACACCATTTAAATCAATTGATGCACCGCCAGCAATAAGATGGTCAAAGCAGAACTCATGGCCATAAACTTCGCCAACTTTCTCAAGGACCTTAACTGCTTCCGCGATGATCTCTGGTCCGATTCCGTCTCCAGGAACAAGTGCAATATTCATCTTCATCAGTAGTTCTCCTTGATAAACTCGGCCAGCCCGCCTGCCTCGATGAGACTCTGCATAAATGGAGGAAATGGCTCTGCCTTATAAGTCTTTCCTGTTGTAACATTCACGATGACACCTGTTGTGAAGTCAACCTCAACCTCATCACCTGCTGAAATTCCATCTACAGCCTCTGGACACTCAAGAATAGGAAGCCCTATGTTGATTGAATTTCTGAAGAAGATACGAGCAAAAGTCTTTGCAATTACACAGCTGATTCCAGATGCCTTAATAGCAATTGGAGCATGCTCTCTAGAAGATCCACATCCAAAGTTCTTATCTGCAACGATGATATCGCCAATCTTCACCTTCTTTGTGAATTCGCTATCGATATCTTCCATGCAATGTGATGCGAGTTCTTTGTGATCAGAAGTATTTAAATATCTTGCTGGGATGATAACGTCAGTATCTACATTGTCCTTATATCTGAAAACACTGCCCTTAGCCTTCATTGAACACCTCCGGATCTGTGATATAGCCTGTAATCGCGCTAGCAGCGGCAACTGCAGGAGATGCGAGGTAAACCTCGCTCTTTACATGGCCCATTCTACCTACGAAATTTCTATTTGTTGTTGATACACATCTCTCGCCAGCAGCTAAGATGCCCATATAGCCGCCAAGGCATGGTCCGCATGTTGGAGGAGATACAACACAGCCAGAGTCAATGAAGATATCAAAGAGGCCTTCATGCATAGCTTCCTTCCAAATCTTCTGAGTAGCAGGAATTACGATACATCTTACGCCATCTGCTACTTTTCTTCCCTTGAGAATCCTAGCAGCCTCTCTCATATCTGAGATTCTACCGTTTGTGCAGCTTCCAATTACAGCCTGATCAATCTTGATTGATGAGCTATCCTTTGCAAGGTGTGTATTCTCTGGAAGATGAGGGTAAGATACTGTGCATTCAAGCTCTGAAAGATCAATATCATATACTGCATCGTACTCTGCGTCTTCATCTGAAGAGAAAATTTTTGGTTCCTTAGCTCCAGCTTCCTTGAGGTAAGCAAGAGTCTTCTCATCGACAGGGAATATGCCACTCTTTGCTCCGGCTTCAATTGCCATGTTTGCAACTGTGAATCTATCGTCCATTGAAAGTGATGCAACACCCTCGCCTGCGAACTCCATTGCCTTATAGAGTGCACCATCTACGCCAATCATGCCGATGATGTGGAGGATGAGGTCCTTTCCTGAAACATTCTTCTTGAATGAACCCTTGAGATTGAACTTGATTGAGGAAGGAACCTTGAACCATGCCTTTCCAATAGCCATGCCAGCAGCCATATCAGTTGAACCAACGCCTGTTGAGAATGCCCCGATAGCTCCGTATGTGCAAGTATGTGAGTCAGCTCCGATGACAACGTCCCCTGCTGTTACAAGGCCCTTCTCTGGAAGAAGCGCATGCTCAATTCCAGCTTCTCCGACTTCGAAGTAATTTTGGATGTTTTCGCTCTTGGCAAATGAGCGCATGCAGGCACACTGCTCAGCAGCCTTAATGTCCTTGTTTGGAGCAAAATGATCAGGAACAAGTGAAATCTTATCCTTGTCAAATACCTTGTCCTTGCCAAACTTAGGAAATTCCTTGATTGCGACAGGGCTTGTGATATCGTTGCCAAGCACCATATCAAGATTTGCCATAATCAGCTGTCCAGGATGAACACTATCGAGCCCCGCTGCGGAAGCAAGAATCTTTTCAGTAATTGTCATAGCTTACTCCTCACTTTTGTCGGTGTGTCCTATGAGCATGTCATTCTCAAAGCTCATAGCCTGCGCAGGAACACCTCCTGCAATTGATGTTGATGACTCGTCAAGCATTCTGTTTACAGCTGCAAGACAAGCAAGGATAGATGCCTCAATAACATCAGTTGAAACACCTCTACCCCTAAATACGCCTCTCTGATCTGAGATCTTGACCAGAGCTTCGCCGAGGGCATCTCTATCTTCTGTAACCGCATTCAGCTGATAATCCTCAAGGCTGAATGGATGACGGATAATCTTCTCGATTGTTCTTAATGATGCATATACAGGACCTGTTCCTGTTGATACATCCTGATAAATCTTATCGCCCTTTTTGAGGGTGATAACAGCAGATGAAGTCATATGATTTCCGCTGTTGATTACAAAGCCTTCCAAAGTCCAAAGCTGCTTAGCTTCAGCCTCTGTTGACTCGACAAGTGCTACGAGATCTCTGTCTGAGACCTTCTTCTTTCTATCACAGAGCTTCTTGAACTCTGCAAAGAGCTTTGATGCCTCATCCTTTGCAAGGCTATAGCCAAGCTCTTCAAGCTTCTTCTCAAATGCATGCTGGCCTGAGTGCTTTCCAAGTACGAGATTTGTCTTAACAACACCAACTGACTCTGGAGTCATGATTTCATATGTCTTGGAGTTTGCAAGCATGCCATGCTGATGGATTCCTGACTCATGGGCAAATGCATTGTCGCCTACGATTGCCTTGGATGGATTGATCTTTACGCCAGTTGTTGAGGACAGAAGACGTGCGCTTCTAGCAATCTCTGTTGTGTTGATGCCAGTGTAGAAGTCATACTTGTCGCTTCTTGTCTTCATTGCCATGACAACTTCTTCCATAGCAGCGTTGCCGGCTCTTTCGCCAATGCCACAGAGTGTACACTCAACCTGTCTTGCTCCAGCCTCGATGCCTGCGATTGTATTGGCTACAGCAAGGCCGAGGTCATTATGGTTATGCATTGAGATGATTGCCTTATCGATGTTAGGTACGTTGTTTCTGACGTATCTTACCATCTCTGCAACTTCAATAGGAGTTGAATAGCCAACAGTATCTGGAAGGTTGATTGTTGTAGCACCCTCCTTGATTGCAGCCTCAACTACTCTGCACATATATTCCCTGTCTGTTCTTGTTGCATCCTCAAGGGAGAATTCGATATTATCGCAGAGATTTCTTGCATATCTTACGTTATCGATGATTCTCTCAAGAGCTGTCTGCCTGTCCATTCTGAGCTTATACTCAAGATGCAGGTCGCTTGTAGCCAAGAAGACATGGATTCTTGGGCTATTTGCCCTCTTAACTGCATTCCATGCAGCATCAATGTCTTTCTTCAGGGCGCGAGCGAGGGAGGCTACCGTAACATCCTTTACGGCTGATGCGATAGCCTCGACGCTTTCGAAATCCCCTGGGGATGAAATAGCAAAGCCAGCTTCAATGATATCAACGCCTAGTGTTTCTAGCTGATGAGCCATCCTGATCTTTTCTTCTAGGTTCATGGAATATCCAGGTGCCTGTTCGCCATCGCGCAGGGTTGTATCAAAAATATAGACTTTCTCTGCCATTTTCATCCTCCTTTACTTAAAATTTGCAGAAATATATTGGGTTTTTAATTACTTCTTGAGCCAGCTCATAAGTGCTCTGAGCTTTGAACCTGTCTCTTCGATGAGAGTCTCAGACTCAATTCTCTTCTTTGCGTTGAAGTAAGGTCTGTTAACCTGGTTCTCGAGGAGCCAATTGCGTGCAAATGTACCTTCCTGGATGTCCTTGAGAACTTCCTTCATTGCCTTCTTTGTCTCATCTGTGATGATCTTTGGTCCTGTTACATAGTCACCATATTCAGCTGTGTCTGAGATTGAATATCTCATGTAAGCAAATCCACCCTGGTTGATGAGGTCAACGATAAGCTTCATTTCGTGGCAGCATTCGAAGTATGCCATCTCTGGCTGGTAGCCAGCTTCTACGAGTGTATCGAATCCAGCCTTGATAAGTGCTGTAACACCGCCACAGAGTACAGCCTGCTCGCCGAAGAGGTCTGTTTCAGTCTCTTCCTTGAATGTTGTTACGAAAATGCCTGCTCTGCCAGCACCGATGCCAGCTGCATATGCGAGTGCAATCTGCTCTGAATCACCTGATGGGTCCTGAGCAATAGCGATGAGTGAAGGTACACCCTTTCCTTCCTGGTACTGGCTTCTTACTGTGTGGCCAGGTCCCTTAGGAGCAATCATGATAACGTTTGTATCCTTGGAAGGCTTAATCTGTCCGAAGTGGATGTTGAAGCCGTGTGCGAATGCAAGATAAGCGCCCTTCTTGAGGTTTGGCTCAATTGATTCCTTGTAAAGCTTTGCCTGCTTTTCGTCGTTTACGAGAATCATGATAACATCAGAGTTCTTTACAGCATCTTCAGTTGTCATAACCTTAAGACCAGCTTCTTCAGCCTTTGCCCAGCTCTTTGAACCGTTGTAGAGACCTACGATAACGTTTACACCTGATTCGTGTAAGTTAAGTGCGTGTGCATGGCCCTGGCTGCCATATCCGATGATAGCGACTGTCTTGTCCTTCAAGAGTGACATGTCTGCATCTTTCTCATAATACATCTTGCTCATATGTACCTTCCTTTATTTCTCGTCTCCTAAGGAGATTTCTGCTAATGATTTAGAACCGCGTCCCATTGCGGTCATTCCTGTTCTTGAAAGCTCTACGATGCCATATGGTGTGATCATATCCAAGAAGGATTCAATCTTGCTCCAGTTGCCAGTGATCATGAAGGTCACAGTCTCTGGAGTTACATCGATGATTCTTGCCTTGAAGATATCACCAAGGCCGATGAGGTCAGATCTTGATGAGGCATCTGCCTTGATCTTTACCATCAACAGCTCTGAGCTTACAGATTCTGATGGTGTCATTTCATAAACGCAGATTACGTCAACGAGCTTTTCAACTTGCCTGATAATCTGTTCGACGATCTGCCTATCACCTCTTACTACGATGGTGATGCGGCTTCTCTCATGGGTCTCTGTCTCTCCTACTGAGAGAGAGTCGATATTGTATCCTCTTCTAGAGAAGAGAGAGACAACTCTCATTAAGACACCAGAGGTGTTATTTACAAGAATCGCCAAGGTATAGCTGTTGTCATTACCGCGATAATCCATATTTCCTCCAATAAAAAAATAGCCCGTGGTTTTTCACTCCACGGGTCCGTGCCTAGCCGCTCGACTCGTGGTCAAGAATTGATGACTAGGATCACTAGAAGGGCCAAAGCCTTATGAAAATAATGTTTATGCATCATACAGACCGGTCCTCCTGTCTCTGATTTATGGAAATAATGATACTTATTGAATGGAATGTCAATATTGTTTAGAAAAGCCATTTTCATATAGTTTTTAATAGTTTATAATATTCGTAAATATTTGATTTTGGATGTAATTATGATAGATATTGATAAAGTAGTTATTTCTCAGGAATTGCTGATGGACATATCTGCAATCGAAGCTTTCAGGGGGAGATTTTCAACTCTCAACATTGAAAGCTACTATTTAGTTCTATTGAGAGCTCAAGCAAGGATTTCTGGAACTGCTGCATCTATCAGAATCGAGGGGAATCAGCTAAAGGACTACGAGGTTGAAAGAGTGCTTTCGGGAATATCATCCTCTACATATAAAGAAAAGGATGTGCTTGAAGCCAGGGGATATGCCGATGCCCTTGATTATATCAATGAGCAATACGAGGTGTTGGAGCTTAATGAAACTAACATCAAAAAGCTTCATTCGATGATTGTGGAAAAACATGAGACCGAATATAGAATTGGGGTCAAGCCAAAGCAGAACATTCATTCAGACGAACCAGATGTAATGAATGTAAGCGCTAAGGAAATACCGATCCTTACTATTGAGCTTCTAGATAGAACTGCAGCTCTAATCAAAAGCAGGTCGCACCATCCTCTCTTAGTCATCGCCCTATTCTTGGCTCATTTCTTGACCATCAATCCCTTTGAAGAAGGAAACGGCAGGCTTTCAAGACTGCTTTCAAGCCTACTTCTCCAGAAGACTGGCTATTCTTTTATAAGCTACTACTCCTTTGAATCAATCATTGAAGAATCGAGAAAGACCTATCTCTACTCATTGAAGAGAACACAGCAGTCCTTCTCGGAAGAGGTTGACTACTCTTCTTGGATCAACTACTTCATTAAGACAATGCTAAAAGTTTGCACTAAGCTGGAAGCAAAGATTGAAAAGGAAGTTGCCAAGAACACAAGAAAAATAGAACTTAGCCCAATCGAAAATGATATTGCATCCACAATCAAAGGACGTGGAATAATCTATACCTCACAGCTTTTGGAAGCGCTTCCACAATATAAAGCGCCAACTATTAAGAAGGCGCTATCTGAACTTGTGAAGATGGATATCATAGAGCTCCTTGGAAAAGGCAGAGGAAGCTACTATAGAATGAAAAGCTAAGAGCGTGCGCTGATTATCTTTCCGCTTCTAGAGTTCTTCAGAACTCCCATTTCCATTGCGGGGATTCCATTTACTAGGACATACTCAATGCCCTTGTTTGTCTTTGAATCCTCATCAACGCTCAAGGCTTCATAGTCAAATAAAACGAGATCTGCAGCAAGACCTTCCTGGATAAAGCCCCTTTCCTTGCCAATTCCCAGTCTTTCGGCAGCAGCCCCGCTAAGGCGCCTTATTGCCTCTTCTAAAGGCATTACCTTTCTATCTCTGACATATTTAGAAAGGAACTCAACTGTTCCATGATAGGACCTTGGATGTGGAATTGGAGATGAGAAAAGAGAGTCAGAGCCATAGCACATGACCTCGTGCTTCATGATCTTCTCAACATTCTCCTCTGTTGTTGTGACATCGGTCATTACAGCCAATCCCATCTCTTCAGAAAGAATATCAAAGAGAGCATCAAGAGGTTCCTTTCCATACTTTTCACCAACTTCAACGAGGTTCATCCCCTTAAGCTCTGGGAAGGAAGAGAGAAATAGCACTCCAATATTCTCAGGTCCAACCATCTCATATACGCTATCCCAGCCAACTGGGTTCATGATTTCTTTTTTGAGTTCTTCTCTCGTATTGTCCATAGAGAGTGCTATGCGCTGCTCAATCTTGGAATATGCGAGAATTGATGGAGGGAGAAGTGAATATAGACTTGTTGAGCCATAGATATATGGATATTGGTCAAAATAGATTTCAGCCCCCTTTGCTCTGTACTCATCAATGAGAGACAGCATCTTATCAACCTTATCTTGGTTCTTCTTTCCAATGGCCTTAAGGTGTGCAATCTGGGTTCTGACACCTGTTGATAAAGAAAGCTTCAGAAGATCTTCCAGCGACTCAACAACCTCGTTTCCTTCACATCTATGGTGAACGGCAAAGATTCTATCATAGGACTTAACGACCTTTAAAAGCTCCTCGAGCTCATAGTCATCGCCATATACGCATGGTGCGTAATATAGACCAGACGAGAAACCTAGGGCACCCTTTTTTAGCTCAGAAGCAAGAAGAGCGCACATTTTCTCAACCTCTTTCTCTGTTGCTGGTCTTGAACTATCATCGCCAAGAACAGCAAGCCTTATGGCACTATGTGCAACAAGAATAATCTGATTGTTGCCCAAACCGCCATCCTCGGCATACTCTACGAAGCTTGTATAGTCCATCCAATCCCAATTCGGATATAAGCCAATTACGTCAGCTCCAACTATTGGGAGGTTCTTTGAATAGGGAAATGTTCCAATTCCGCAGTGGCCGCCAACGTCTGTGGTAATACCCTGCCCAATTCTTGCAGAACAGTTTCTTTCCCTTAGAATCTGCAAGTCCATATGGGTATGCATATCAATAAAGCCAGGTGCCAAGACCTTGCCTTCTGCATTGATTACGTTCTTTCCTCGTGTAATGTCTTCCTTTCCAATGAAGGCAATTCTACCAGCAAATGTTGCAACATTAGCCTTATATAAACTACCTCCAGTTCCATCTGCAATCAGTGCATTCTTAAAGATATAATCATACATTGGCTGCTACCTTATATGAGCTATGAACGGCTCTTTCTATATAATGGGTGAAATCAGCGTATGTTCCACGTCTTATCGCCAAAGAGAGTGCTGCTTTTGCTTCCTGAAGGGAGTCTAAAGTGAGAGTTGGAGGCAGGATATTTCCCCTCAGGAATTCTCCTGCAAGTACAAGATAAGCTAATAGCTCATCAAACCTGCCAAAAGGCTTGATTCTCACAATCTCTCCATAGAGCAATACGCCTCCAATTAGACCATGAAGATTTCTCCAGGATGTCTCGTACTGAGTAAGGAGTGTTTCCATCTGGACATCTACCCTAACCTCTTCATCGCTTCTTGGTGTTGCCTTGGCAAAGCCATCGCGATATTTATGGGCTCCTCTATCAGAGATGCCCTGCATAAGACGGACATAGGACTCCTTCACATCCTTTTCAAACCATCTGTCACTGCCCTCTGAAAGGGAGATGAGGATTGATTTAAAGTTGACGATGATCAGGTGATCTTCTAGAGAAAGCTCTGGGACAAGGGAGCCTGAGAGAACCTTTTCTATAGAAGACTTAGCAATTGGATGTGATGCTTCTTCCAACAAAAAGCATAGCGATTCACTGATTATGGAGTTGAGAACTTCAGAATTCTTCATCACAGAAGCTGCTGGATACTCTTTTCCAAGCGCATCCAAGGCCATGATATCTACACTGCCAGGCCTAATGTCGAGGTTTCTAAATTTCCTCAAAACTCTGCCATCTCTTGGCTTTGGAGCATTCTCAGGAATGGTCCAGGACCAATTTAATTTGATTGCGCCATCGATTCTGCCTTCATTGCACAGAACCCTGATTCTCCTATCGGAGATGCCCCATTTTTCAGAAGCTTCCCTAACATCCATATATCTCATATTTAGAATTTTGAAGCAGGTTTAAGGAATTGGCAATAGCTCTCGGAATAAAAGATGACCTTTGTCTAAAATATTATTCCACCCCAGAAAAGGCTTTTCATTTAATATTTTTTCATTTATTAATATAGCGTAAGGAAAAAATATGGAAAAATACGATGTTGTTATTGTTGGCACAGGCCCTGCTGGCATGGGTGCTGCATTTTCACTGTTGGATAAATATAAGGATATATCTATTCTCATGATCGATAAGTCATCTGTTTCAACAGGTGGCATGAGAAACGACTGCAAGATGAACTTCACCTTCCCAATTGGATTCCCTGAAGAATATTGGGACAAGGAAACTGCAGATAGATATCTTGAGAAGGTTACAGAGTTCCTTCAGCCAAATATTCTACCTAAGTCAAATATCGAAGTTTATCAGGAAAGAGCAAAGAAGCTAGGCTCTTCACTTTTGGAAATCAGACAGACACATCTTGGAACAGATGGCGGACTAAGACTCATCAAGGAACTTCTCAAGAAGCTCGAGGAAAGAGGTGTCAAGCTTGCCCTCAAGGAAGAGGTAATCAGCATTGACAACAAGAGAAAGCTTGTTAAGACAAATCTTAGAGATATCGAATACAAGGCAGTTCTCGTTGCTCCTGGCAGACAGGGATTCAAATTCCTCCAGGATGTAATGCATAACCTCGGAATCGAGTATATGGACAATATCGTTGACATCGGAATCCGTGTAGAGACAAGAATTGAGCACTACCCAATTGTTAAGGACTACTACGACCCTAAGTTCTACTTCCCAGAAAAGGTTAGAACATTCTGTACAAACAGTGGAAATGCGCACGTTGTTAAGGAAAGATACGTAACCAAGAGAGGCGATGTCTGGTACTCAGTAAATGGCCATGCATATGCTGCAGATGAGAATAAGAACAACGGTCTTGCAAACTTCGCAATTCTCAAGACTGTAAGACTCACAGACCCTCTTGCTTCAGGTCAGGACTTTGCAGAACATCTTGGCGTAATGGCTGCAATGCTTGGTGGAGGCAAGCCTCTGATGCAGAGAGTTGGAGACTTCAGAATGGGTTCAAGATCAAAGGCCACATCATTCAATAAGGACCTCTATGACTTCGAGCCATCATTAAAGGACTGCTGCCCATCCGATATCTCACTTGCTATGCCATCAAAGATTCTCAGATACATCTGGGCTGGAATGAAGAAGCTCGATACCATCGTACCTGGCATTCTCCATCCTTCCACAATCATGTACTATCCTGAGATTAAGCTCTATGCAAACAAGCCTCAGTACAAGGATAGCAACTTCCAGG
>JAGBWX010000030.1 GCA_017629575.1 Spirochaetales bacterium
AATTGCACAAGAAGCATATCGGGCAAAAGCACTTACCAAATTGTAGTTATTAAGGGTATATTCTCAGGCTTGGGGGCACTTTCAATTGCAATTTTCACAAAGGAATCTATGCCAGAGGTAAAGTATATTGCACTTGCTCTACTGTTAGGCTTTGTAGCATACGGCTTAAGCATCTTCATGTATGTAAGAGCACAAAAAGAACTAGGAGCGGCAAAAACAAGCGCTTATTATGCGATTGCACCATTTATAGGATCATTTTTATCTTTCGTATTTCTCAAGGAAAAACTTACATATCTATACATTGTTGCCCTATTTGTGATGATTGCAGGAACAGTGCTCATTGTATCTGATACACTCAAGCAAGAAGCGCTTTCTAAATAGAAAAGGCAAAGGCCCCTTTCGAGGCCTTTGAGTGTTGAGTTTGAATTATAACTAATTACTGATTATCACTTGAGTACAACATGACCATAGCCACGCTCATCAACTGTAATCTTAGTTCCAAATGGTCTTGAAAGCTCATCGAGTCTCTCAATAATGCCCTTATCAAAGCAAGGGCGTGGGTCTCCGTGCTGCCATCTATTTGGAAGATCGAATCCCATCTCAATTGGCATAAGCTCAAGCTCAACAAGCTCATCGTTCTCCATTACAAAGTTTGCAATTACAGCTTCATGAGCACGCTTGTCATTCATAAGACCTCTTGTAAAGTTGTTTGATCTAGCTGCATACAAGTCTCTCATTGTTGCATCAGATGTGAGACCATACTTCTTAAATAGTTCCTCTCCTGCGATTGTCATGCTCTCATTGTGAAGAACGAAATCACCAAGAGAATAGAAGATAGGCCTATTCTTGTAAATTTCAATTGGTCTCAAGATATGAGGGCCATGTCCAAGAACTGCATGAGCGCCAGCATCAATACATTCATGAGCGAACTCAATGAGGAAGTCTGCAGGATTTTCTTTCTTATCTCCAGAAAGCTCATGAGAATGGATGCTTACAAGAATATAATCTGCATTTGCCTGAGCATCGAAGATAGCCTTCTTTACTCTGTCTAAATCTTCTTTCTTAGGTCGTGTGATGAACTTTGACTCTGGACCTTCAACAAAATGAAGTCCCTTCATCTCAAACTGGCCTTCCTTTGGTGGAATTGAATAACCTTCGCTGATGAGGATTTCCTCTTCCGCATTGATTTTGCTGCTCTTAGCAAAATCCTTGATAGCCTTCATCTGCTCTGGAGTTACAACTAGTGTTTCATCTACTCTAAGGCCATTGACACCAGGTCTGCCCTGAATTCTTCGTGACTGCTGGCCAGCCATAGCTGAAGGATTAACCAATGTTGATACAGCTGCAATTAAAGCAATTCTGCCGTTGGATGTTTCGATATATACAGGAGCAGCAGCCTCATCAAGATTCATTCCGACGCCTGCATGAGCAAGTCTACCCTCTCTCAATACATCATATGTAGCAATCAGACCACCATATGAATAGTCGAAAGTATGGTTATTTGCAAAGCTTGTAAGGTTAAAGCCATATGCCTTGA
>JAGBWX010000031.1 GCA_017629575.1 Spirochaetales bacterium
AGCGAAGAGGAAATCTCAAAGGATATCCTCCGCGATTACTACATGAATGCAGATCAGGCTGCTGAGTATGGAATCGTAGACAAGGTAATGAGAAAGTAATGGCAAGAAACGCAAAATATTGCTCCTTCTGTGGACGCCCGCTTGATAATAGCCTCAAGGCTGTTACTGGTCCTGGCGTAGCCATCTGCGAGGAGTGCATCAAAACATGCAATGAGATTATCAAATCAAGCCACGATGAATCCTCATCTTACAGCGATGAGAATCTTGTCATCCCTACTCCTCATGAGCTTAAAGCTTATCTTGATGAATATGTAATCGGACAGGACGATGCAAAGAAGGTTCTCTCTGTTGCTGTATACAACCACTACAAGAGAGTAAAGTTCCAGAAGAAGATTGAAGAGAGTGGCATTGAGCTTGATAAGTCAAACATCCTCATCATCGGACCAACAGGAACAGGCAAGACACTCCTTGCCAGAACTCTTGCAAAGAAGCTCAATGTTCCATTTGCAATTGCAGATGCTACAACTCTTACAGAAGCTGGATATGTCGGTGAAGACGTAGAGAACATCCTCCTTAAGCTTATCGAGGATGCAGACTACGACATTGCTAGGGCTGAGAAGGGAATCATCTTCATCGATGAGATCGATAAGATCTCAAAGAAGGGAGAAAATGTATCAATCACCAGAGACGTATCAGGCGAAGGCGTTCAGCAGGCACTCTTGAAGATTATTGAAGGCACAGTTGCTGCAGTACCTCCTCAGGGTGGCAGAAAGCACCCTAACCAGGAGATGCTCAAGATCAACACAAAGGATATCCTCTTCATCTGCGGTGGCGCATTCGTTGGACTTGATAAGGTAATCGAAAAGAGAGTTGCAACATCCTCAATGGGCTTTGGCGCAAATATCGTAAGCAAGGAAGAGAAAGACCTCACATCTCTTTACAAGGAACTCCATCCAGACGATCTTGTAAAGTTCGGTCTTATTCCTGAGTTCATTGGAAGACTTCCAATCCACACATACCTTGCAAACCTTTCAAAGGATGATCTTGTGAGAATCCTCACAGAACCTAAGAACTCAATTCTTAGACAGTATGAGACATCCTTTGCCCTTGATGACATCAACCTTGTATTCACAAAGGATGCTGTCGAAGCAATCGCAAACAAGTCATTCGAGCAGAAGACAGGAGCTAGAGGACTTAGAAGCATTGTTGAAAATCTGATGCTGGGCATTTCATTTGACATCCCATCAGAGCCAGGCGTTAGAGAGGTTATCATCGACAAGGATAATGTAGAAAACAAGACTCTTCCAAAGCTGATCAAGGATGACAGAAGATATCTTTCATAACATTGAAAGCAATAGTCTCTTGTTCTAAGGCCATCGCAGGATGGCCTTTTCTTATATCAAAATAAATCATTATATATTAAATAATTATATCCAGTTGGCATATTTCTTGCTTGTCTGTTTCGGGAGGAAATATGAAACTGGATTATTTTACTTTGGAAGAAGACAGGAGATTCTCGGATATCGTTATAAGCTACAATGCGATGAAGGATGCTGGCAAAGATGATAAAAAACTCTATGAGTTCATCAAAGATAGGACAAATCTTCTACTCTATCTGATACCAATTCGAAACCTATTTCTTGAGCATGATGAAGCTGCAGACATCTATGTAAGCCTATATGAAAAAATAGATGGAATCATCCATTCATATAGAGTATCAAACTCGACATACAATAACTATCTTGCCCATATCTGCAGATATCGAGCAATGAGCAATACTGCAAAGAGGAACAGAGAATACCTAACTCTTTTGGATTCCTCTTACCATGACTTTATCAATTCTCCTCAAGGCTGCGAGGATATCGTGCTTGCTGAAAACTCAATGCATTATGGCATAGATAGACCGGAAGCATTGCTTTTGGATTTGGAAAGCCTAATTGAGTTTATTGCTGAAAATAGAGATGGAAGCACAGAAGAATTGTCTGCAACTGAGTTGGAGCTCCACGATGAATTGGAGAGCACGGCCAAAAGAAGGATGCTGCTTGTCTATCTTCTGTACCTCCCCTCTAGCCCATCTCCGATGGTAATCAGCGAAATCGCTAAGGTGCTTGAACTAGATAGCCTAATACTCGCAAGATTCTTTGAACTCAAGCACAATCTCTTATCTGAAAGGCTGCAAAAGAAGGAAGAGAACTACCTCAAGGGAATAAAGCATTGGAAGATAATGCTAAGCTTAATGAGAGCAATTGAGCTTGAGGCAGATAGAAATGCAAAGGAAAGTCTCGAGGAGAAATATGAAAAGATATCGAAATGCCACAAGCAAAGGATGAAGGCAGCATCTGAATCAAAAGGGCTTACGCAGGAAGAGATTTCTCTCATAGTCAACGAATCACGAGCCACTGTCTATAAATCGATAGCGGAGATGAGAAACTTGCTGAGAATAATAGCAAAAGCCGATGTTGCTCTGGATGATACTTAGAAACTATAATAAGTAGCGGAGAAAAGAATGAAACTATTTTTTGCATCAGGCAACCAGCATAAGAAGACAGAGATGTCCAGATTGCTTGGCGGCATCGATCTCGTCCTTCCATCAGAGGTTGGATTGGAATTCGATGTAGTTGAGGATGGAAAGTCTTTTGTCGAAAATGCAATAATCAAGGCAGAGGCACTCTATGATATGGTGCATGCTCCAGTAATTGCAGATGACTCAGGATTGATCGTCAACGCACTTGGTGGAGAGCCTGGACTCAGAACAGCCAGATATGGCGAAGATGTATTTGGCAGAGTATTGAGCACAAAGGAAAAATATATGTACCTTCTAGAGAACATGGAGGGAATCGAGGACAGAAGCGCAGAGTTTGTTTGTGCACTTTGCCTCATAATCTCACCAAACAGAAGATATATAATCCAAGAAACAGCAGAAGGAAAGATTGCATTAGCTCCATCTGGAACAACAGGCTTTGGCTACGACCCAGTATTCTACAACAATGAAGCTGGCATGATCTCAGCAGAGCTTCCAGAGGGCGATAAGGACCTTTACTCTCATAGAGGAAAGGCCGCAAGAATCCTTAGAGAAATAATAAGAAAAAACATGGAGGAATAATATGATCGAAAGAAAGGACCAGCTTGTTGAAAATACTTGGGATATCTCCCTTCTCGCAGCAAACGCAGAAGCTTGGGCTAAGGA